>CAZFPV010000092.1:0-7453 GCA_964521155.1 uncultured Desulfobulbus sp.
TCGTGGTCTGCAACACCGACCTGCTCATCCAGAAGCGCGCCTTGCGCCTCATCAAGCAGTCCTTGTTGAAAGTTATCGCCAATCTTGCTGATTTTGCAGACAAATACAAAGATCTCGCCACTCTCGGTTGTACCCACTATCAACCGGACCAGCCAACCACGGTGGGTAAGCGGAACACTCTGTATATCCAGGATCTTCTGATGGATCTTGACTATATCGAACACCTGGAGCAGCAGATCAAGGCCAGGGGCGCCAAGGGAACTGTCGGTACCCAAGCGACCTTTATCGAACTGTTTAATGGCGACCACGCCAAGGTACGGGAACTGGACCGGCGTGTTTCCCAAAAAATTGGATTTGATCAGGTGTTTGCGGTGACAGGCCAGACCTACCCCCGCAAACTGGACATGAAAACATCGGAAACGTTGGCTGGCATCGGTGGCTCTGCCCACAAATTCGCGGTTGACCTTCGCCTGCTCTCCAATCTCAAGGTGCAGGAAGAACCGTTTGAAAGCAAGCAGGTTGGCAGTTCCGCCATGGCCTACAAGCGAAACCCAATGCGCTCGGAGCGCATGACTGGACTTGCACGCAAACTCATGGGGCTGCCTGCCAACTTTGCCGCAACTGCTGCCAATCAATGGTTTGAACGGACCCTGGATGACTCCGCCATCCGTCGAATGGACCTTGCCCAGGCCTTTCTTCTCACTGACGCAATCTTGAAACTCTACATTAACATCACCAACGATATGGTGGTCTATCCAAAGCAAATTGAACGGCATCTGCGCGAGGAATTGCCCTTCATGGCCACGGAGAAGATCCTCATGGCCTGCGTGGAGCGCGGCAAGTCGAGACAGGAGATGCACGAGGTAATCCGCGAACATTCCGTGGCAGCTGGTCTTGATGTCAAACTGCACGGACTGGATAACAACCTGCTGGAGAAACTGGCCAAGGATGAGCGGGTGCCCTTTGAGCGGGAAGAATTGGACGCATTGATAGGAAATTTCCAGCAGTTTACTGGTCGTGCGGCCATGCAGACCACCGAATTTCTTGACGAGATCGTCCGCCCAGTGCTGGAAAAGTATAAACACCTGATGACAGATATTGACGCCAGTTTGAATGTCTAGAACGAACAGCTGAACCTAAAAATCAGGGTATTCTGTGCTTCCTGTTGCGCCGGTTGAATTCTTCCTCTCCATTCGCCCCGAGCGGATCGGATGGTTGCGTTTTATCCTGGAGGGCTATGATGGCTTGGCTCTCCTGACCACCCTGTCCACGGACAAAGGACTGGTGCGGATACGCACCCTGCAATGCGGATTTGTCGAAACCATGCAATTAATCGAGGCTATGGCCCCTGACCTGACCAGGATTGACCTAAACAAAAACAACAACTCTACCCTTTAATTTATTGATTTACAGACCTCAATGAGTAAACAGTTGCACGTTAGAACCTTTGGCTGCCAGATGAATGAACGGGATTCCGAGATCATCGAGCAACTCTTGGCCCAGGATGGATACATGGCCACCGATACCCTTGAGGACGCCGACATCATCCTGATCAACACTTGCAGCATTCGGGCCAAGGCTGAGCAGAAAGTGTTCAGCCTTCTGGGGCAACTTCGCGAGAACAAGGAAAAAAACGCTGCACTCGTGATCGGCGTTACCGGTTGCGTTGCCCAGCAGGAAGGTGAACGGATCATGGAGCGGATGCCGCACGTGGATCTGGTGGTTGGCACGCAGCAGATTTATCGCCTGCCTGAAATGCTTGACCGGCTTGCTTGCAAAGTTTCGACCAGGGAAATCGCCACTGATCTCGATGACTCTCTCTCCATCCCGCCTTTTCAGAAACTTTTACACCAGGCACCCCCCTCTCCTTCCTGCTTCAAACGGTTTGTCACCATCATGCAGGGCTGCAACAACTTCTGCAGTTATTGCGTGGTGCCGGGCACTCGCGGCCGGGAAATCAGCCGACCGGTTCGAGACATCCTGGAAGAGGTGGATATTCTCGTTGGCCAGGGCGTGAAAGAAGTTACCCTGCTTGGACAGAACGTCAATTCCTATGGCATGACCAATTCGGTCGCCGACAATCCGGTTACCTTTCCACTTTTACTGCGTTCCATTGCCGAGATCCCTGGGTTGCAGCGCTTGCGATTCACCACCTCACACCCTAAGGACCTGTCTGAAGAATTAATGCGATGTTTCCGTGAAATCGATATTCTTTGCCCCCATTTTCATCTTCCAGTCCAGTCTGGTTCCAACCGAGTACTGCAGCTGATGAACCGAAAGTATACCGTGGAAACCTATCTGGACAAGGTGGCAACTTTGCGTCGAATCCGGCCGGACATCGCGCTCGCCACAGATATCATTGTTGGTTTTCCTGGCGAAACCGACGAGGATTTTCAGGCAACCATGGATCTGCTGGCCACGGTCCGTTTCCACAGTTCGTTTTCCTTCAAATACTCGGACCGACCCCATACCCGCTCCACCGAATTTGCCGATAAGGTCCCTGAGGATGTCAAAAGTGCCCGCCTCACCGCCTTTCAATCGTCGCAGGACGCAATCAGCCTTGATCGAAATCGCGAATATTTGGGTAAAGAAGTGGAGGTAATGGTTGAGGCTCTGAGCGAAGCCAGCTGCAAAGGCCGGACATCAACCAACCAAATCGTCCACTTTCCTCCAGGCACTACCATACTCAGCCCTGGCGACCTGGTGCAGGTTCGAATCAACCACGCTGGTAAACATTCGCTCAAAGGCGAAATCAAGAAATGACTGTAATGATAGTCCCTAACACGCTGAAACACCGCTTATGATCGATCTGCATACCCATACCTTTTTCAGTGACGGCGCGCTCGTGCCTTCGGAACATGTCCGCCGGGTGGAGATGCTTGGTTACACAGCCATTGCCATCACTGACCACGCCGATTCGTCCAATATCAACATCCTTATTCCCAATTTGATCCGGGTGGCCCGTGACCTGAACCGGGTCAATCGGACCAGGTTGATTGTGGGCGTAGAGTTGACCCATGTCCCCCCTGCCCTCATCGCGCCGCTCGCTCTAGAATCGCGGCAGCTTGGGGCACAGCTGATCGTGGTCCACGGCGAAACGCCGGTGGAACCAGTCGCGCCGGGCACCAACCGGGCTGCGCTGGAAGCGGATATCGATGTGCTCGCCCACCCCGGTTTCCTCACCGAAGAAGAGGCAGCCCTGGCAGCAAAACGCGGCATCCTCCTGGAACTCTCCGGCCGTAAGGGCCACTGCCTGACGAATGGCCATGTGGTCAATATGGCGCGAAAAACGGGCGCGCCACTGGCCATCAACGCCGACGCGCACACACCCAGCGATTTTCTCACCGCTGAGATGGCTGAAAAAGTCGGCCTTGGGGCAGGTCTCAGCAGCAAGGAGTACAGCCAGGTCCGCCGCGACATGGAAAACCTGGTGGCCAGGATCAGTGAGGCCGTGTGAACATGCCGTTCCATTGTTGAGCATCTACCCGCTGCGCCAACCATGCCTGATCACCACGATGATCACGACGGCCTGATCGATGACGACCCGGCCCTGGACTGTATTCTCTTTGAGGAGATGCGGCGGGACAGCCACCAACTCGGCAGGGGCGGTTGTTTCGGCCTGCTCCTGATGCTGATGACCCCCACCCTCCCCTTTGCGCTCTTGCTTGCAATCGCCTGATTGATATTTCTTTACCCTGCTGCAGCATCGGGGTGACAACAATCATCGGAAGTTGGGCTTGCCAGAACCGGTGCACCTCGGCGTGTCCGGTTGTGCGATGGAATGTATTCAAAATACCCCCTCCGTTCTGGTGAACGTCGGAGCTATTATGCCATCATCACAGGGACAGAAACAGGTGGGGTTGTTTTGACGCGTACGGCCTTCTTGCCGCAGCGGTCATGGCGCCGCGGCTTCAGCGCGGCGGTAGGGGGAAGTTCCGGGTTGCTTGGCCGTTGACCAGGGTGATCTGGTCGTTCAGGGTCCACATGTCGTAGATGTAGCCAAGTCCGCACAGACCAAAGGTGAGCAGGTAGAGGATGCCCGTCCAGACCTTGCCCAGGTAGAGCCGGTGGATGCCGAAGACGCCGAGGAACACCAGCAGCAGCCAGGCCAGGTTGTAGTCGATGGGGCCGGGAGTGAAGCGGATGTCCGCCTCCCGTTCCATGCTCGGGATGAGGAACAGGTCCACGATCCAGCCGATGAACAACAGTCCCAAGGTGAAGAAGTAGATGGTGCCGGAGATGGGCCGGCCGTAATAGAAACGATGCGCGCCGGTGAAACCGAGCAGCCAGACGAGGTAGCCGACTACCCGGCTGTGGGTGGGACGAGCGTATTCCATGAGTTCCCCGCAATGGTGTGTTTGAACTGGGCGATCCGCGCAAGTGACCGGCTGATATGGTGCGCATCGACCCGGCCGCTGTCAAGCAGGTCGGCCACGGCGCGAATGCCCGTCCGCACCACCTCCGGATCGGGGGCCAGGTTGTTGCCCACCACCAGCACGTCCACCCCGGCCAGCACCGCCCGCTGCACCGCCTCGGCATAGCCCCAGCCGTTCCTGATGGCGCGCATCTGCAGATCGTCGCTGAACACCACCCCGGAAAAGCCCAACTGCTCACGCAACAACCCGGTGATGACCGCCGGCGACAGGGTGGCGGGCGCGCCAGAATCGTCGAGCCGCCTATGTACCAGGTGGGCGGTCATGACGCCGTCCCTATAACCGGCCTTGATGAGCAGGCGGTAGGGTTCCAACTCGGCAGGCTGCCAGCAGTCGCTGACATCGACAAAGCCAAGGTGGGAATCGCCGCCAGCGCTGCCGTGACCGGGAAAATGCTTGAGACAGCAGCCCACGCCATGACGGTGGTGCGCCTCGATCACAGCCCGGGCGCATTTAGCCACCTGGGCCGGATCGGTCCCATAACTGCGCTGATGCCGGCCGATGGCCGCGCCGTCAGGGTTGAGTGCAAGATCGACCACGGGCGCGAAGTTGAGGTTGATGCCACAGTCAGCCAGCATGGCGGCCGTGGCCTCGGCCTGGCTGGCCACGGCATCGGCGCCCTCCCGACCCAGACAGGCAGCGGTCGCGGATGCGGCAAAGCCGTCGCGCTCTTTGAGACGGCAGACTCGGCCGCCCTCCTGATCGATGCCGATAAAGAGCGGAATTTCGCTATACTCCTGCAAACATCTCACCAACTGCCGCACCTGTTCGGGATTGCGGATGTTCTGCACGCTACCGTCAACATTGCGGTCAAACAGGATAACCCCGCCGAGCCGGTCACGCTCTATGGCCTCCCGCAGCCAGTGGTCCGGCCCCAGCTCGCAGCCGCTGAACCCGACCAGAAACATCTGGCCCAAGGGCAAATCATCGTCCATGGTTCCTCGTGGGTACAATCACAGTGCAGCCTGTTGGCATCACTGTCGATATTCCGACAGCATGGGTATTTCTACCTGGTTCATCCTGACCAAGGCTGGTAACGCAGGAAGAACACACTGTTTTAACAGCAAAAAAAAGTAAACCTGCAACAGGCACATTTCTCGCAAAAAGCTAGGCTAACAAGGATTTTCCGGCATTTGTCCCGCGCTGGGACAAGGAAGTGTCCCGCTTCAGGCGCGCCGGTCATCGAACAAACCATGCGGCAGCAGAACCAGCGTCATTGCAGGTGCAATCTATGAACGACATCATGCTTGAGGATCAGACCGACGGCCAGATCGCCTCCTCCCTGGAACATCTGATGTTGGAGTTGAACCGCTACCGGCATCAGTCGGAACGGCTGCGGCGGATCAACGGCTTGCATCAGCGGCTGGCCGTGATTCTTGACCTGCCGGCCATGATCGAGGCCTTTTCCATCTGGTTGCTGGAGTATGTGGAGCATGACCTGATTGGCTACAATAATCCGGATCGGCAGCGCATGCACATGTTCTGCTCTTACCATGGCCCCAAACGGCGCCTGGCCATCGACCTGGCCATGGAGGCGCTTGACCCGGACCGGCAGGACGAACCGCAGATAACCCAGGCCGACGGTTTTCACATGCACAAGTGGGCCATCGACACCCTGGACGGCCGCGGCCTGCTCACCATCCTGCGCAAGGGGGGGGCGGCCACCGAGGACGAGCTGGAGTTCATCGACGAATCCCTGCTCACTCTGGCCGAATCGCTCAAACGGGCCCTCGAATACGAGGCGATCTTTTCCCAGGCGCGCAAGGATGCCCTCACCGGCCTGCCCAACCGCTTTGTCTTTGAGGAACGCATCGACGCCATGATTGAACAGGCCAGCCGCCATCAGCGACCGCTGACCCTGGCGGCCCTGGATCTCGACCACTTCAAGGCGGTCAACGACGCCATGGGTCATTTCATGGGGGACAAGGTGCTGCAGCAGGTGGCCGAGATCTTCCGCGGCCAGATCCGGCTCAACGATCTGCTGGTCCGCATGGGCGGCGACGAGTTTCTCCTGGTGCTGCCCGATACCTCCATGCAGGACGCCCGTCGGCTGGCCGAGCGGCTCTGCCAGGCGGTGGAGGATCTGGGGATCGTCACCAACGCCGGCCGGCTCGGGGTCAGCATTGGTCTGGCCGAGTGGCAGACGGGCATGAGCATCGCCTCCTGGCTGGAGAGGGCGGACGACATCCTCTACCAGGCCAAAAGCAACGGCCGGGCTCAGGTGGCCGTCAACTGATTCCGACGGGGCGGCCCTTCGGCCTCAGGTCGGACTGATCGCGATGGTCAGGGGGATGCAGTGGAGGGAGCGACCCTTCTGGATGGTCGAACCCAATTGCCAGTCGCCGCAGCGTATCCCGCCGCCCAGCCGGTGCTCGATAGCCCGCACCAGCCCCTTGATATTGATAAGGGGATGCCGGCCAAACACCTCGGGCAGGCCATAGGTCAGGTTGCAGGCCAGACACTGGCCCGGTCGTTCGTGCAGGTTAAGGACAAAGCGCAGCGCCCCGCCTCGCTTGTCGTACCCTTCAAAGCCAAGCTCGATATCATAGGCTCCCTCTTCGGCATCGCCGAACAGGGCCTCAAAAAATTCGTTGGCACGTTCCGGCGGAAAGAGCTCCCGCAAGACCTCACTCGTAAACACCTGTTCTGGATTGTTCATCTTGTCGGCAGTTCGTGTCAAAAAGTTGTCGATCCCTCTGGCCCACACGTGGAATCTTGGGCGAAGAGACTCTGGCGCAAGGATTTCCTGATCGCGGCCGCAACCCAAGCCTTGAATCCGCCGCGACTTTACCCGTACCGCGCCGTGGCTGTCAACCCCATTGCACCCGTGCCCCCGCTGTGGTAGATAGCCCCCTATGCACGCCCATTTCTTCCCAGACTCTGATCAGAGCACATCCCCCGATACCGCCCAGTCCGCGACCCGCGCCCTGAACCCTGCGCAGCACGCCGCCGTCACCCACGGCGACGGCCCGATCCTGGTGATCGCCGGCGCCGGCAGCGGCAAGACCCGCACCCTGGTC
>CAZFPV010000093.1:0-7417 GCA_964521155.1 uncultured Desulfobulbus sp.
TTAGAAGAACCGTAAGATCAGGTTTTCAACCGCATCAATGGAAAAGGGCTTGGCCTGGGCAGTGGTGAACTGGTGTTCGTCCGCCCGCAGCATCACCGCGTTGCCCTCGTCGCCGCTGATGGCCACGATGACCGCGCCCGGCATCAGCTCCCTGATCTGCCCAACGGCGTCGATCCCGCCCATGCCGCCGTCGATCCACAGATCAAGCAGCACCAGATCGAAGGGCCGGCCGCTGTCCGCCGCCTGCCGGCACAGGGCCAGAGCCTCCTCGCCGGTGGCGGAGGACACCACCTCGCAGCCGAAGTGCTCGAACATCTTCCTGATGATCAGCCTCATCAGTTCCTCGTCGTCCATGACCAGCACGCGCCGGCCTCGTGACCTCTCCCTGGCGGTCCGCTGGTCGCCAAAACGCGCCTCGGGCTGGGGAAAATAGAGGTGGACAGTGCAGCTCTGGCCGGGTGGGGCGTCGATCCAGACCAGGCCGCCGTGCTTCTTGACGATGGAATGGACAATGGTCAGCCCCAGCCCCATACCCTTCTGGGCACCCTTCTGCTTGGTGGAAAAATAGGGATCGAACACCTGGCCGATGATGGCTGGACTGATGCCAGGGCCGGAGTCGCGAAAGGTGACGCGGACAAAATCGCCGGCCGCCAGCGGCTGGTTGGTGCGGGCCGCCTCTTGGGCGCCGTCCACCTGCTCCACGGCGACCTCGATGTGGCCGACTCCGTTGATGGCGTCCATGGCGTTCTTGGTCAGGTTGGCAAACACCTGCCGGACCAGGTCCGGATCCAGAGTCACCGCACATCCGTCCGCCTGGGCGGTGATCTGGAAGGTGATGGCGGTGTCGGTCAGATCCCGCGCCAGCACCTCTTCGATCAAATCGCGCAGGCTGACCTGGGATTTGCTCGGCAGATAATTGTCGGAAAAGGTGGTGAACTGGCGAATCAGCTGCACGGTGAGATCCAGGGCCTTGACCGATTCGTTCAAAAGATTGACCACCTCCACATCCTTGGACACGACCCGGGCCATCTCGATGTTGCCGCTGATGATGGTGAGCAGGTTGTTGAAATCGTGGGCAATGCCGCAGGCCATCACCGACATGGCATCGAGTTTCTGGATCCGCTGCAGTTCTTTTTCCAGCTGGCGCTGGCGTTGTTCGAGCAGCTTGCGACGGCTGACGTCCTGGAGGATGCCGATGAGAAAAAAGCCCGTCCCCTCGGCCACCGGCACCAGGTTGATCATCACCAGCCGTTCGCCGAACAGGACCGGGTTGTCATAGCCGAACACCAAGGGCGCAAAGGCGGCGGCAGGGTCCAGCCGGTCCAGCCACAGGGCCACTTCCGAGCCAGTCCATTCGGGCAGGAGCTGAATGAGCGACCGTCCCAGCACCTGGGGTTCGGGCAGGCCGAACAGGTCGATCGCCGCCTCGTTGGCCATGACGATCCGCCCCTCCTGGTTCATCTCGACCACGCCCTCGGTCATGCGCGCCAGGATAATGTCTCGATGCTTCTTGCTGATCAGCAGTTCGCTGGTGACCTCGCGGGGGTACAGCCCCTCCATGCCCTCGATGCGGGTGCCGTGCCGCTGGCCGGCATGGAATCGCGCCAGCGAGGTCTTGACATGGACGCTCATCGGCGTCTCCGGCCCCTTGGCGATGCAGATGTCGGCGCCGATCCGCATGGTGTTGTCGTTATCCTCCATGGCCACGCCAGAGAGGACCACCAGGAAGATATCTCTCCATTCCGGAGTGTGGCGGATGATGGAACAGAGTTTTTCACCGTCGATCCTTGGCATGATCAGATCGGTGAAGATGATGTCCGGCCGCTGTCTGGCGATGCAGTCCAAGGCATCCAGGCCGTCTTCGGCCACCTGGACGAGACACCCTTCGGCCTCGAGGACATGGCTCAGGATCTTGCGGATAACCGGACTGTTGTCGACCACCAGGGCATGGATTTCAGCCATCGGTCAGCAGCTCCTTGACCGCCTTGGCCAGTTCGCGGACGTCAAAGGGCTTGCTGAACACCCGGTGCGCCCCCAGTTCCTGGGCCGCGGGCAGGTAGGCCTCGGGACCGATGCGGCCGCCGCCGGAGATGGCGACAATCTTCAGCCGCGGATACTCCTTCTTGAGGGTGGTGACGGTCTCAAGCCCCTCCTGTTCGGGCATGATCAGATCGGTGATGACCAGGTCGGCCCTGTGCTTTCGCTGTTCGGCCATCCCGGCCCGGCCGTTGTCGGCCTCGATGACTTCATAGCCCGCCCACTCCATGACCTGGCGCAGCAGCACCCGGATCTGTTCGTCATCGTCAATGACCAGTATTTTCATGCGGCCTCCCTGGTGCGATCGGAGAGCATCTCCCGTATGGCCATGGCCAGCATCCGCATGTCCACCGGCTTGGCCAGAAAACGCCGCACCCCGGCCCGTTTTGCCTCCTCGGGGGTGACCGCTTCACTGTAGCCGGAACAGAGGATAATCGGAAGCTCGGGGGAGAGCGCATTGATGGCGGCCGCCACCTGCAACCCCGTCATCCGCGGCATGGTATGGTCGGTGATCAACAAATCGATCTGCTCCCGGTTGGCGTTGAAGAGATCCAGCGCCTGCTCCGGACTGGAGGCCGGCAGCACCCGATACCCCAAGTATGATAACATCCTGGTTCGCATTTTCACAATGTCTTCTTCGTCGTCGACAAAGAGGATGGTCTCGGTGCCGCGCGGCATGGCGGTGAGCGGATCTTCTCCTTCATCCCCGCCATTTGAAACCCGGGGAAAGAACACGGTGAACACCGAGCCCTTGCCCGGCTCGGAGCTGACGTCGATGATGCCTTCGTGGGAGACAATGATGCCGTGGAGGACGGAAAGCCCCATGCCCGACCCTGCGCCTACCTCGCGGGTGGTGTAGAAGGGGTCGAAAATGCGGTCCAGTACCTCGGGAGCGATGCCTCGTCCTGAATCGCTGACCGTGAGGACCACATACCTGCCCGGGTTGAGTTCGTGGTAGCGCAGATGCTCGGCCTTGCCGGCCTCGACCTCGCGCAGCGAGATCTGGATGACGCCCGGCTGGTTGCCGATGGCCTGGACCGCGTTGGTGCCCAGGTTCATCAGCACCTGCTGGATCTGGGAAGGGTCGGCATGGATCATGCCTACCTCGTTGCTCACCTGGACGTCGAGTTCGATGGTCGCCGGAATCGAGGCCTGGAGCAGACGGCACCCCTCCTTGATGATCGGGCCGATGAGCAGGTCGCGACGCTGGTTGGTCGACTGGCGGCTGAAGGCCAGAATCTGGTTGACCAGTTCCTTGGCCCGGTGGCCTGCCCTCCGGATAGAACGGACATGCTCGGCCGCCTCCTCGAAGGTGATGGCCGGGCCGTCGCCCGGGGTTTCGAGATTCTCCCTGGTTGGTATGCGATAGAGCAGCAGGTCGGCGTTGCCTAAAATGGCGCCGAGGATGTTGTTGAAGTCATGGGCAATGCCGCCGGCCAGGGTGGCGATCGCCTCCAGCTTGTGGGCGTGAACCAGCCGCTTCTCCAGGTTGCGCTGGTGGCTGATGTCCTTGGCCGAGAGGATGAAGCCGATGATCTGGCCCTCGTTGTCAATGGGAGAGCAGGCGATGGAGAAGGTGCGGCCAAGATAGCGATGGGTGATCTCCTGGCAGTAGGCCCGGTTCTCCTGTCGCACCATCTGAATCGGGCACATGGCGCAGGTCGTGTCGAGCCCGGCGAACAACTGATGACAGGGCTTGCCTTCGATAGCGGCCCCGTTCACCGAGAGCAGGAGGAAGGCCGCCCGGTTGCCGCGGGCGATAACCAGGTCGCGATCCAGGATCAGCACCGGGTCCGGGATGGCGTCGAAGGTATACCGCCACTCGTCGCGCGCCAGCTGCAGGATGAGCGGATCGGGTCGGGGTGGCTCGGGATTGGACGGTCCATCCGTGCGGGCCAGAGCCGCGCCGGCGCCCGTTGCTCCCTCCTTGAGCAGCGGCCGGAAGCGGACGAAATAGAGAACGACCGTAAAGGCCACATAGGCCGCAAACACGACCAGGAGTGCACTCCACAGCAGGATGTTCATGTCATCGTTCCGGGGAAGGAGGGAGGCGTTGGCGAAAGATCCGCTCGCGGAAGAAACGGATCGTTTGCTGCCGGCGATCCGCGATCCGCACCTGTTCGGGGATCAGATCGGTGAGCCCGTGGCGCATGATCGACATCTTATAGTCTATATTAGGCGCAAAGGTGTTGTCCAGGTACCAGGCGTAGAACAGGCCAAAAAACAGGCCCGGCGGCGTAAAACCCTCGCCGGGGTTGATGGCCCGGGTGTACAGACGTTCCTCGTGGCGGGACGGATGCATCCGGGAAAGCCGCAGGTAAGCGTCGATGTCCTCGGGCAGGAGATAGCTCCGTAGTTCCGCTGGCTCCCGCACCTTGAGCCGGTACAGCCGGCCGACCTGGTCGTCTCCGGAGCGCAGATCGATCATCTGCTTGCCCTCGGCATAGTTGCCCAGGAGCGACTGGCCGAGCGCCACCAGAAAAACCATCTCAAAGGGCTTGAGATGCTGGGTCATGTCCTGGCGAATCTTGATCCGCTGGTCGACGGGGTCGTAACAGGAGAAGATGTTGTCCCACTCCTGGCAGCGGTTCCAGGATTCCGGGGCCACCACGGTGACGCCGCGGATGAACTGCAGGTGCTCGGCCGGGATGTCCGGATGCTGCCAGACGATCTCCACCATCCGCTCGAGGAGCCATTGCCGTTCGCTTTCGCTCATCCGCACCGGCGCCGGAGCGTCGGCGGGCAGCATCTCGGTGGTGAGATAACGGAATGAGGCCCGGATCTGCTCGTACCGGCGGCAGGGCGGCGGCTTTTCCGACCATTCGTGGTGAAAGGCGCTTTCCGCCTCGGGCAGGGTTTCCCGTCGCTCGGGCCGTTCGAGGCGCCCCGCCAGTTGCAGCGCCCACAACCCCTTGATCGCCCTGGCCAGGGTGTCCGGGTCGTGCTGGATGACCCCCCGTTCGCGCATCTGTTCGCGGGCAAAGACCCGGGCCTCGACCAACCCGAATCCCAGGGACCGGACCCGGCCGCGATCCACATAGATCGGCTCTTTGTTCTCCAGGGCGTAGCGCTGCAGCACCGAACCAGGGATATCGCTCATGTCCAGCGCCACCACATGGGAGAAGAGGTCGTCCACTCCACCGGGAATGTTGCGGTGATAGGCCCGGATCAGGTCGGAGACGTAAAATTTTCTGTCCGGAGCGTCGCGGGTGGCGTCGGTCTCGCCTTTCTGCACCCAGATGTTGGCCACCAGCACCTTGAGCCCGGTGAGGTTGTTGCGCACCGCTTCGGCCATTCCCGGCACCTGCAGCAGGGGAATGATCGAGGTGTAGAGACTGCCGGGCGCAAACAGGATGATGTCGGCCTGCTGCACCAGCTGCACCACCTCGGGCTGGAGATAGGGGGCGCGGCTGAACTCGATCAGCACCCGGTCGACCGGATACCCTCGTTGCGCCTTGCCGGATTTGTACTCGCTGGTGACGAGTACGCCGTTACTGTAGAGCATCTGCAGCTGCGACAGGGTGGTGGTGCAGGGCAGCACCGCGTTGCGCGGCACGCCAATTGCGGCGGCCAGCTCGGCCAGGCCGCGAATGGTTGCGGTGCGCACGGTCTGGTGGGAGGCGATCAGCTCGGCGGCGTCAAGCGATGCATCGAGCTGGCGGTAGATGGCCGAAGCCAGAAGCAGATTGCCCAGACACTGCGGCCGGGAGAGGGTCGGCATCAGCCGCTGGTCGGAATAGAGCCTGGAGGCCAATTCCGTCAGGTAGCCGAACGCCCGTTCAGGCAGGTCGCCGAGCCGGGCGCCCGTATCCTCCATGAGCTGCGCCGGCGAATCCGGGCGAGAAATGAAACGGTAGTTGAAGATGGTGTGCAAGGCCGCAGCCGTCCGGTGCGCATTCTCGCTGTCAAGGTCGTATTCGCGGATCAGATTGTTGCGGCGAATGGAAGAGAGCAGCACATGGCGGAGGTCGCCCAGAGCGATCAGCGGCAGATCCTTCTGCAATTCGCCGGTGGAGCCGCCGTCGTCGGTGATGCAGACCACCGAACTGACCAGGGGGAACAGCTGCTTCAGACCGACAAAGGGCGCGCTGCCCCAGCCCGACCGGCGCGAATCGCCGCCGACGATGGTGGACAGCCCTGTGCCGCCGCCAAAGACCACCACCCGGACCGTGCTGGTGTCCAACCCGGCGATCTGCTGCCTGAGCTTGGCAAAGAGCGAACCGACGGCGGGCGGAAAGGCAGGGGTGACGCTGTCCAGGACAATCGCCGTGACCTTCTCGGCCAGGGTGTCCTCGGCGAGCAGATCGAGCACGGAAAAGCCCGGGGCCGTGAGATGGGCGAGTTGGGATTTCAGCTGTTGTCGTCCGGACATCCCGCACCTGTGATCATGGTTTGCGAAACAAGGTTCAGGCGCCGCATCCCTGTGCGGTGATTGGTCATCGCGCCCCGGCGGCCAGCAGTTGCTCCACCCGGAGAAGATCGTCGGGAGTATCGACCTCCACCGAGTCGTAACCGGTCAGCACCACCCGGATGGCGTAGCCGAATTCAAGGGCTCGCAATTGTTCGAGCTTTTCAAAGCGCTCCCACTGCCCCTCGGGCAGGCCGACGAAATCGACCAGGAAACGCTTGCGGTAGGCATAGAACCCCAGGTGTTTGTAATAGGTCGGCCGCTCGCTGCCACCCGGGTCGCGCTGAAAGGGAATGGGCGCACGGGAAAAATAGAGGGCGTTGCCCCGGTGGTCGAACACGGTCTTGACGTGGTTGGGGTCGGTGATCTCTTCGGGCCGGACGATCTTGTAGATCAGGGTGGACATGGGCAGATCGGGCTCGTCGAGCAGCGGCCGGGCCACCTGTTCAACGATGGCCGGCGGGAACAGCGGCTGATCGCCCTGGATGTTGACGATCACATCCCCATCGGAGATGCCGAGCAGTTGGGCCGCCTCGGCCAGACGGTCGGTACCGGTCTGGTGCGCGCTGCCGGTCATGACGTATTCACCGCCAAACGCCTCAACGGCGCGGGCGATGCGCTCATCGTCGGTAGCCACCACCACCCGGGAGAGCAGCGCAGCCTGTCTGGCCCGCTCGACCACGTGCTCTATCATGGGCCGGCCCGCTATCAGGGCCAGCGGTTTGCCCTCGAAGCGGTTGGAATGATATCGGGCCGGAATGATGGCCACTATGGCTGGCTGGCTGGGGCTCATCTGCCCTCCTGGCGGATGGGGTGGGGAACATTGGTTTGCCCTTGTCGTAGAGCCATGATACAGTGCGGCCCGGAAAAAGGCAATCGCCAAACAAATCCATCAGGTTACCCGCATCCGTGCATACCGTGCCCCCTCCCCTGCCCCTTGCCCTGCTGCTCGACCCGGGCTGCGACCATGCC
>CAZFPV010000094.1:0-7401 GCA_964521155.1 uncultured Desulfobulbus sp.
GTCTGGACCTGCTCGACGGCCATGGCCCGGCCGACCCCATGCTGGCCACCCTGGTCAGGAGGGTTCCCGCGGACCAGGCCCGGCGAGTGCTCGCCGACGCCCTGGTGCGCATGGACGAGGCCGCCATCTTCACCATCCACGGATTCTGCCAGCGCGTCCTTAAGGACAACGCCTTCGAGGCCGGCGGCCTGTTCGAGACCGAGGTGATGGAGCAGGAAGACGAGCTGCGACAGGAAGTGATCGAGGATTTCTGGCGCAACCGCTTTTACGGCTCGTCAGCCGAGGAGGCCGCCTGGGCAACCAGGGTCTGGGGTGAGCCGACGGGACTGCTGGGGCGGCTGGGGCGGGCGACCTCCGCAGCGCTCGTTGTGGATCTCGTACCCGAGGTCGATACCGGCGAAATCGAAGCGCTGCGGCTCCAGAGCCGCGAACGCCTGGCCAAGGTACGGTCGCAATGGCCCCTGGCCCGGGACAGGGTGATCGATCTCCTCGAAAATCACCCCTGCCTGCTACGAAACGAATCGGCCTATCGCCTGACCGACCGGGTGCCCGAACTCATTGCGGCCATGGACAGGCTCGCAGCCGGGCCGGAGACGCCCTTCAACCTCCCCGAAGACATTGACCGGCTCTGTGCCGGGGTCGTGGCCGGACTCCTCCGCAAGCGATGCGCCGAACCGCCCGACCACCCCTTCTTCACCCTGTTCGAACGATTTTACGACTGCCACGACCGCCTGCTCCGCCAGCTCGCCATCCAGGTGATGCGCGAGGCCCGGGACTACCTCCTGGCCGAACTCAACCGGCGCAAAGAGCGCCAAGGAGTCATGGCTTTCGACGACATGCTCACCCGCCTGGGCCGGGCTTTGGACCACCCCCTGAGTGGCGACCGGCTGGCCGCCGCGCTCTTCCGGCGCTATCCGGCCGCCCTGGTGGACGAGTTCCAGGACACCGACCCGGTGCAGTACCACCTGTTCAGCCGCATGTACAACCGGGATGGCGGCGCCCTGTTCATGATCGGCGACCCCAAACAGGCCATCTACGCCTTTCGCGGCGCCGACATCTTCACCTATATCCGCGCCCGACGGGACACTCCCGTGGCCAACCACAGCACCATGGCCACCAACTACCGCTCGACCCCGGCCATGGTCGACGCGATCAACACTCTCTTTGGCCGCCGCCCGGACGCGTTCATATTTCAAGAAGACATTCCCTTCCACCCGGTCCAGGCGGCCCCAGACCGGGCCCATCCGCTGCTCGTCGATGGCCGGCCCCTGCTGCCCCTGACCGCGCTGGTGCTGGATTCGGCCAGGCTGGCCGTGGGTTCAGGCAAGCCCATCAGCAAGGAAAAGGCCACCCAGGCCGCGGCTGCCTTCTGCGCCGACGAGATCTTCACCCTGCTCGACCTGGCCGCGGCAGGCAGGGCCAACCTCGGAGACCGGCCGCTGACCGCCGGCGACATCGCCATCCTCGCCCCCACCCACAAGACCGCCGAGGCCATGCGCCAGGCGCTGCGGGCCCGCGGCCTGCACAGCGTTTCCCTGGTGCAGCAGTCGGTCTATGCCACCGACGAGGCCCGGCAGTTGACCCTGGTACTGGCGGCACTCGTCGACCTGAACGACCCGGCCGGAGTGCGCGCCGGCCTGGCCACCGACCTGTTCGGCCTGGACGCAGCCCGCCTCCACGCCTTCAAGGAGGGCGACCCGGCCTGGAATGCGCAACTCGAACAGCTGGCCGAGTATCAGCGGCGATGGCGCGAGCAGGGCTTCCTGGCCATGTTCCAGCAACTGCTGGCCGAGCAGCGGGTAACCCGGCGGCTCACCGCCCGGGCCGATGGAACCAGGGCACTGACCAATTACCTGCACCTGGCCGAGTTGCTGCAGGAGAGCCCGGCCGCCCGGCACAGCATGGCCGGGCTGTTGCGCTGGCTGCGGCAACAGCGGCAAGGCTCCGACGACAAGGTGGAATCGCAGCTGATCCGGCTGGAGGACGATGACCGGCTGATCCGCATCGTCACCATCCACCGCGCCAAGGGGCTTGAGTTTCCGGTGGTGGCGCTGCCCTTTCTTTGGTCCGTGCGCGAGCCGGGGAAGGACGACCTGGTGGTCTTCCACGACCGCGACAGCTTCCGCCTGACTCTGGACCTGGGCACAGGCAGGGAAGAACACCTGCGCCTGCAGCGCGAGGAAAATCTGGCCGAACACCTGCGCCTGCTCTACGTGGCCGTGACCCGGGCCAAGAGCTGCTGTCTCCTCTGCTGGGGTCGGGTGAACGGGCTGGAGCGGACCGGCCTGGCCCATCTGCTGCATGGGGGCCGGCAACCAGCGGCTGATGCAGAACTGCTGGCCGATCTCGTCCGTCTGAACGGGTCCGGCCAGATCCTTGCCTGCAAGCCCATGCCCGAGGCTTTTGGCCAGACCCGGATGACTAATCCTGCTCCGGTCGCAGCCCTTGCCGCGCGGACCTTTGTCGGCCGCATCCCTACCGGCTGGAACATGACCAGCTATTCCCGGCTGATCGCGGGCGCGGCCACGGACCGGGATCACGACCAGCAGGCTGCGGCCCGCCCCCTGCCCGCGCCCCCTGGCTTTGACGATATCTTTTCCTTCCCGCGCGGACCTGCCGCCGGCGCCTGTCTGCACACCCTGCTCGAACGGCTGGACCCGACGCGCCCCGCGGCCGCGCAGGAGGAACTGGTTGGGGCGACCCTGGCCCAGGCCGGAATCGATCTGCGCTGGCGCCCGACCACCATTCGGTGGATGGACGATCTCTCTGCCGTGGAGATCGCCGACGGCTGCCGCCTCTGTGATCTCGGCTCGCGCGACCGGATCAGCGAGTTGGCCTTTTTCTTTCCCCTGGAGGACATCGATCCGCACGGCTTCAGCGCCCTGCTCGCCTCGTTTGGCCACGAGCCCCTGCCGGCAGGAACCACCGGGCTGCAGGGGTTGATGAAGGGCTTCATCGACCTGGTCTTTCGCCACCAGGGCCGCTATTACCTGGCCGATTACAAATCCAATCACCTGGGCCCCGAGCTTGGCCACTACGGCCCGGAGCGGCTGGATGCCTGCATGCGCGAGCACCGCTACCCCCTGCAGTACCTTATCTACACCCTGGCCCTGCACCGCTATCTCCGCCACCGGATGGCTGACTACAGCTACGAGGCCCACTTCGGCGGCGTCCGCTACCTCTTTCTCCGCGCCATGCACCCCAAAGCCCCCACTGGGACCGGAATCGTCGCCGCCCGCCCCGAGTTCCGGCTGATCGACGGCCTGGACCGCTGCTGCCGCGGCCTGGGGGTGCGCTGATGGACGCCATCGATCTGCTGCGGGAGAGCGACGCCCTTCGCCCCCTGGATGTCCACGCGGCCCGGTTGCTGGCGCGCATGGATGCCACAGCCGGCTTGACCTTGCCGCTTGCCGCCGCCTTTGCCAGCTGGGCCACCGGTCAGGGACATACTTGCCTGCCCCTGACCGCGCTGGCCGGATTGATCCGGGAACTCGGCAAGCCTCTGCCCTGGCCGGGCGAAATCCGGGAACTCCGCCAGGCCCTGCGGCTCTCGCCGGTGATCGGCCGTCCAGGCGACAGCCGGCCGCTGATTCTGGACGACCACGACCAGCTTTACCTGCTCCGCTATTTCCGCTGCGAACAGGCCGTGGCCCAGACCCTGCGGCAACGGGCGGCCCTGTGCACCGAGGTTGATGCCGACCATGCCGCCGCCCTGCTCGATGCACTCTTCCCTGCGGCGGCGCAGCCGCCCGGCAGCGTCGATTGGCAGAAACTCGCCTGCGCCCTGGCCCTGCTCAAGCCGCTGTGCGTGATCGCCGGCGGGCCGGGAACCGGCAAGACGCACACCGTGGCCCGCATCCTCGCCCTGCTCGCGGCGCTCGCCCCAACCCCGCCGCGCATCGGCCTGGCCGCGCCCACCGGCAAGGCGGCCCTGCGGCTTGAGGAGTCGATCCGCCGAACCAAGGTCGACCTGCCAGCCGATCTGGCCCAGGCCATCCCGGAACAGGCCCGGACCCTGCACCGGTTGCTCCGCTTTCAGCCCTCACGGCGCCAATTTTTTCACGACCATGACCACCCGCTGCCGCTCGACCTGCTCATCGTCGACGAGGCCTCGATGATCGACCTCTCCCTGATGGCGGCCGTACTCGACGCCCTGCCCGCCTGCTGCCGGCTTATCCTGCTCGGCGACCGTGACCAGCTGGCCTCGGTGGAAGCCGGCAACCTGTTTGGCGATCTCTGCGGAGACGGGGACGGCTGCTGGTCGGAGGTCCTGCGGGATCGACTGCGCCAGTTAACCGGGGACGCAATCCCGGGCGACGGCTCCGCCGACCCCATGACCGACGCCATCGTCCGGCTCCGGGTGAGCCACCGCTTCCGCCCGGAAAGCGGCATCAGCGCCATTGCCGCAGCCGTGGCCGGCGGCAACGAAGACGGATTGGCCAGGGTTCTGGATACGCCGTTTACCGATCTTCACATCAAGGAACCTTCGCAACCGGACGCGGCGGAGTGGCTGCGGAAGCGGATCGAGGCATTCTACACCCCGGTGCTCACCGCCGACTCGCCCCAGGAGGCTCTGCGGGCGCTGGAGCGAGTCCGGATCCTGGCTGCCCTGCGCGAGGGGCCCGAGGGTGTGGATGGCCTCAATGAGTTGGCCGAGGCGGTCCTCAGGCGCAGGGGGCTGGTCGCGCCGGGACAGCGCTGGTATCGGGGCATGCCGGTGATGGTGCTGCGCAACGACTACAGCCTTACGTTGTACAACGGCGACACCGGCGTGCTCTGGCCGGATGACGGAGGTGTCCTCCACGCCTGGTTTTCCGGGGAGGATGGGATGCGCGCCGTGGCCATGACCCGGCTGCCGGCCTGGCAGGCCGCCTATGCGGTCACGGTGCACAAAGCGCAGGGTTCGGAATTCGAGGAGGTATTGCTGGTGCTGCCCGGGGAAGATCTGCCGATCGTCAGTCGCGAACTGCTCTACACCGGCGTAACCCGCGCACGCAAGTATATCTGCGTGTACGGCGGCCGGGAGCTGCTCATCCGGGGGCTGCTCCGGCGGACAATCAGGTATTCGGGACTGGGAGATCTGCTCCGGCGAACGCCGGCGCAGGACGATTAGACGCCGGCCTCGTCGTTGTCGACCATGCCTTCCAGCAGCAGCTGATCGACCCGGGCCGAGGTCTGGAAATCGCCGATCGGCGGGGTAAGATCCGGGTAAAAGGCAAAGTTGCCCTCCTCCCAGTTCAGGGTAGCAATGAAGGCTTCCTTCATCTGCATGAACAGGGTATCGTCCAGCTTGACCGGGGGCAGGTAGCCCCGCTCAAGCAAAACTTCGCCGATCCGCTTGGCCGGCCCGTTCGAGGCGTTGACCCGCAGGCACTCCTGCAGTTGCTGTTCGGTGATGACCTGTGACTCGACCAGAATCTCGCCGATCCGGCGCCGACTGGTCTGCAATACTCCGTGGGTGAGAATGCCTTCACTGAAATAAAAATGACCGCTGTTGGCGGGCGAGCGGATATCAAGCCTGCCGGTCAGGCCGGCCAGGCTGAAGAATTGAAAGATGTTGACCAGGGAGACGGCGGCAATATCCCCCTGCATGGCGGCAGAAACGACCTCGGCGCCGGCCTCGCCCTGCTCCGGCTGGACTTGCGGCGGCACGGGTCCGGCCGCGGGGCGACTGCTGAATAAATTCTGCAAGAATGTTTTCATACTGACCCGTTACTGAAAAGACTCATCTCCATTGCATCCCCAACCCTTGCAGGTATCTTCTCACAATCAGAATGCCTGTCAAGGTTTTCTGTTGCATGACTTGGGCGGTTGTCGGTATGGAAGGAGGGTTGCCGAAACAGGGACAGGCTGCGGGTTCGCCCTGCCGAAGCAGGAGCAACCGCCGCAGCCGAAAGCACTTTTCGCAGGCGTCCGCGGCCGGTCAATGGCATGTTTTTAACCGACGCACCGCCTGTACAACCCCATACCACCTCCTTTCTTTTTTACCCCGAGGTACACAGTGCATACCATCATCGAGGATCGATACATCTACGTGGTCGGCGAGGTGCAGACCGCCATCCTCCCGGAAAGCGAGGAGGTGATCGCCTTCACCGCCAGCAACATGCACCGGATCGATACCGGCGAGCTGGCCCTGGTGCTGGCCAACGTCTTTGGCCGTGGCCAGATGTTTCCCGGCCCGACCGAGGCCCTGACGCCGCTCATCCATGAATTTGTCCGCCGCTCGGAACCGTATGGGCAGAGTGGGGAAACCTTGCGGCAGGCCCGCTGCACCCTGGTGACCGCCTTCCGCAAGCTCGATGGCGACATCGCCGTGCAGGTGGCGGCGGTGATGCCAGTGCTGCCCGGCAGTCTGCATCCGGATCGGCCGGAACAGTTCCACGCCCTGCTGATCGAGTCCCTGCCGAGTTTTCAGGAGGCCTTCACCACCGAGGCCTATGCTCCGGATTCGAAACTGGTGACCATCATCAAGGAGACCACCCTGCACCATATCAACCGCACCCTGCACTGACAATACCGGCCGCCTCGCGGTCCAACCATTCCCCGAACCGGGTCGGTTTGCCCGCGCCTGCCTGTCTTTTTGCTCGCTTCCAATCCGGCCAGTGAGTATCATCAGCGGCTATCGGCAACCCTTTCCCCGCTCCCCCGCATTGGCGCAACCCATGGACAACAAACAGAAATACAACATCATTTTCGCCATCTTCGCCATCTTCGGCATCCTCATTGTTCACGAACTCTGGGTCCAGCAGCAAACCATCGAACCAGTCCCCTACAGCCAGCTGGAAACCCTGCTGCAGCAAGGCAAGGTGGCGGAGCTGACCCTGCGCGAGAACTACATCGTCGGCGAACTGAAGGAGGCCGACGAGCGCGGCAAGAAAATTGTCGTTGCCAATCGGGTCGACCCGCGGCTGGCCGAGCACCTGTCGCAGTACAACGTGCCTTACACCCAGGTCTACGAAAGCAAATTCCTGGCCACGCTCCTCTCCTGGATCGTGCCGGCGCTGGTATTCTTCGGCATCTGGTTTCTGATCATGAAGAAGATGGGTGACAAGCAGGGCCTGGGCGGGGGCTTCATGAACATCGGCAAGTCCAAGGCCAAGGTCTATGTCGAACACCAGACCGGGGTCACCTTCGCGGATGTGGCCGGTGTGGACGAGAGCAAGGCCGAGCTGCAGGAGATTGTCGATTTCCTCAAGTCCCCGGACGACTACGGCAAGCTCGGAGCGCGCATGCCCAAGGGCATCCTCCTGGTCGGCCCCCCCGGCACCGGCAAGACCTTGCTCGCCCGGGCCGTGGCAGGCGAGGCGGGCGTGCCTTTCTTCTCCATCAGCGGCTCGGATTTCGTCGAGATGTTCGTCGGCGTGGGCGCGGCCCGGGTGCGCGACCTGTTCGAGCAGGCGC
>CAZFPV010000095.1:0-7312 GCA_964521155.1 uncultured Desulfobulbus sp.
TGTCTGGGTTGACCTGCGATTGCACCGCAAAGGCCAGCCGCACCACCATACCGCTGGAATAGGTCTTGATCGGCTGCTCGATGAACTCGCCGATATCGGCAAAGGCAGCGATATCGTTGAAACGGGCGTCGATCTCTTCGTGGCTCAGGCCAAGAATGGAGGCGTTCATGTACACGTTTTCGCGGCCGGTGAACTCGGGGTTGAAGCCGGATCCCAGTTCGAGCAGGGCGGCGATGCGCCCCCTGGTACTGATGCTGCCGCCAGTCGGGTGGAGGGTGCCGCAGATCATCTGTAGCAGGGTCGATTTGCCGCTGCCGTTGCGGCCGATGATGCCGACGGTCTCTCCCTGGGCCACGGTGAAGGAAACGTCCCGAAGCGCCCAGAACTCCCGGTAGTACGTCCGGTGGCCGCGGAACAGCATCTGCAGAAGCCGGTCGCGGGGGCACTCATAGATCTGGTAGCATTTGCAAAGCTGTTCCACCCGAACGGCGGGATCAGAGGACATCGGCGAATCCTTTTCTGGTTTTTTGGAACCAGGCGAAACCGAGACAGGCAACCAGGATGGATACTAGATAGCAACTAATCAGGGTGACCGGGTCGGGGAGCTGATTCCAGATCAACACCCCCCTGGCCTGTTCGATGACAGGCGTCAGCGGGTTAAACTGCATCAGCATTCGGAATCGCTCCGGGATGCTGGCCGACGCATAAAATATGGGGGAGAGAAACAGCAGGGCGGTGGTGACAAGATTGATGATTTGCGAAACATCACGGAGATAAACGCCCATCGAGGCCAGCCACCACGACATCCCGGCGGTGAACAGCAAGAGCGGCAGTAGCACAATGGGTAGCAGCACAATGGTCAGGGGCGGCAGGCCGAAGAACACAAGATAGGCCACCAGCCATACCGACAAGCTGATGACAAAATGAAACAGCGCCCCACCGATGCTGACCAGAGGGAGGATCTCCAGGGGATACACCACCTTTTTGACGTAATTCACAGAGGATAGAATCAGACTGGGCGCCCTGTTGATGCAGTCGGCAAACAGGTTGAACACCATCAGGCCGGCAAAGAGGATGAGGGCGAACTCGGTTTTTGAATCGCTGCCCGCCTGCCAGCGTGCCTTGAACACCACGCTGAAGACGAAGGTATAGACAGCGAGCATGAACAGGGGGTGGAAGAAGGACCACAGCATGCCCAGGGCTGAACCACGATAACGGCCGACGACCTCTCGCTGGATCGATTTCTTGATGAGGTAGCGATTGCGCCACAAACTGACAAGTATTTCCTGCGGCGCAAGAGAAAACGACTGCATCTTACCTCTGTGGTTCTCCGTATGTACTCCGGTGGAGGGGGGCCTGTCGTCGCATCCCGAGGCGAGTTCGTCCCGATCACACGCGAGCCTGTGGCAGGCTCAATACCCGGCAGGTCAGTGCCGATGACCGGTGCACTCCCCGGGAAGATGGGCGGTGTATCCCGCCTGGAGGCAAACCGGTTAGGGATACAGAAAACTTCCGTTCCCTGCAAGGAGTTTTCACGATTGGTCAATGAGAAATGGCGCAGCCGCCATGGATTCGGATCTCCCGGAGGGCTTGCAGCCCGCAGGCCGGGACGGTTGCCTCCCCCGTCAACGCTGCTCGCGCCATGCTCCGTCCAGGAACAGCTCATGCGGACGGAAGGCGTTCTTGTAGCTCATTCCGGCAAGGCCGTCAATCCAATAGCCCAGGTAGAGATACTCGATCCGCTGGCTCTTGCAGATATGGTTCAGCGTCAGGATGTTGAGCGTGCCCGGGCTGCGCCAGCCCTGATCCGGGTCGAAGTAAAAGTAGACCGCGTTCAGCCAGCCGGACGAGGCATCGACCACCGCCACCCCCAGCAGTTGCCGGTCGAGGAGGTAACGAACCTCGAAGCAGCGACTGATGCTGGTG
Organism: uncultured Desulfobulbus sp.; assembly: GCA_964521155.1. Lineage (GTDB taxonomy): Bacteria > Desulfobacterota > Desulfobulbia > Desulfobulbales > Desulfobulbaceae > Desulfobulbus. Next base: position 1,927 of record CAZFPV010000095.1, read on the forward strand.
ATGAAAAACCCGGTGTAATAGCTCTCGGCGCTGCTGCGCCCTGCCGGGAAGCGGGTGGACAGGAACCGCTGCAACAGGGCCAGGTTCTCCCGCGACATGGTCAGGGGTGCGATCTCGACGCTGACATCCAGGTTTTTCTGCCACACCCGGCGCTGGTTGCGATTGGGCTGGAAGCGCTCCGGCCGGAGTCGGATAGGCACGCAGAGGCTGCACCCGGGGCAGCGCATGTTGTACATGCAGTTGCCATTGCGGCGGTAGCCTCGGGCCAGGAACTGCCCCATGGCGACATCGTCGAGCCGGCCAAACACCCCCTGGTGGTAAACCGCCAGCTGTTCCAGGCCATAGGGGCACTCCGAGGCGATATCGATGAAATACCGCTCGAAACTGGCGTCCAGCTCCGCCTGCGACTGCTCCCTGCCCGTCATACCCCCGCCCTCTGCGTGGGAATGCACCTGCGACTGGTTGCGAATATACCTGCCATGACTTTCTTGCCGTTCAGCGTGCTGACGCGGATTCTTGCGGCTGCGCCCCCGGCCGCAGCCCCAGGTCGCCGGGAGTGTTGACGTTCCGCCAAGACCCGCGCAGATCCTCCGGTGGTTGCGGCGTAATCACGCCCTCCTCCCGCCGCAGGCCGTGCAGACCCCAGCGGCCGGTGGCGGCCTTTGCTTCGAGCATCTCCCGGCAACGCCGATCATAGTAGGCGAGCAGGGGCTCTATCCTGCCGTCGCCGGCCAATTCGGGCAAGATCGCCCGCACGCCTGGCCCACGGCAGGCCAGCAGCCAGCGCAGGGCCTCGATGCGCATGTCCGGCAGATCGCAGGCGACCACCAGCCAGGACACATGCGGATAGCCGCGAAACGCGCCCAGAATGCCGGCCAGCGGGCCCGCCAGCCCAGCCGCATCCGCAACCCGCGGAATGTGGTCCAAGGTTGCAGGCGCCTCACCGGCCCCGGCGATGACCACCTGATCGGTGCACTGCGCCAGCAGATCCACGGTGCGTTCCAGCCAGGACAGACCGCCCTGGTGGATTAAATGCTTGGGCGTGCCCATGCGGCGGCTGCGACCGCCGATGAGGACGCAGCCCCAGACCGGGATCTCGCCCGGCGACCCTCCCCCGGTCACTCCAGCTCCGGCCGTCGTGGAAAAATGCCGGCCTCGGCGCCCCGGTGCAGCAGTTCGCGCACCGCGTGCAGCCCATCGTCGCCGAGGTCGCGGGAGAAGTCGTTGACATAGAGGCCGAAATGGCTGCGCATGACTTCGGGTTCCATCTCCTGGGCATGACTCCGGATGTAGTCCCAGCCATCAGCCGGATGCTCGTCGGCCCAGCGGATGCTGGCCGCGATCGCCGCTTCGACCTCGCCTCCCAGTGTGGGCGCAAGCGTGCGCCGGATAGCAATGCAGCCCAGAGGGATGGGCAGGCCGGTAGTTTGTTCCCACCACTCGCCCAGGTCCTGGATGCAGTGCAGCCCCTGGTCGCGGTAGGTGAACCGGCTCTCATGGATGATGACCCCGGCATCGACCTCGCCCCGGGCGATGGCCTCCATGATCCGGTCGAAACGCAGGACCTCCAGGTTGCGGCACTCGGGCCGGTAGATCCGCAGCAGCAGGGCCGCGGTGGTCAGTTCGCCGGGGATGGCGATGCGCCACGCATCCATCCGGCCGCTCCGGGCGCCGCCAGTCACCAGCAGGGGCCCGCAGCCGCGCCCCAAGGCCGCCCCCGTCCGCAGCAAGGCGTAACGGTCAAGCACATGCCCAAGAGCGTGGAAGGACAGTTTGGTCACGTCCAGCCGGCCCTCCATGGCCCAGGCATTCAGGGTCTCCACATCCTCAAGCAGCGGCGCGGCAAACGAGGCTGAGGGCATCGCCACCCGCCCGTGCACCAAGGCGTGAAAGATATAGGTGTCGTTGGGGCAGGGGGAAAACCCCAGACTCAACGTGTTGTGGTCAGTCATGATGCATTCCTGTCAGTATCCGCGCCGCCGTCTCGCCGCAGCGAGCGCAGGCCTCGTGCAGCCGCCACTGCTGCTGCCCGCGGTCCTCGACCAGATTGGATATGCAGCGCACCTCAAGCAGCGGCAGGTCAAAATGGTGGCAAACCCGGGCCGTCGCCGCCCCTTCCATGTTTTCGCAAAGCCCGTCGTGCTGCCGGGCCAGCAGGTCGCCCCGCCGGGCGCTGCCGCTGGCGCAGTTGACGGTGACAAAGACGCCGCGCAGGTATTCGATCCGTGCCGCACGCAGCGCCTCTTCCGCGGCCGCCAGCAAGGCGGCGTCCAAAGCAAAGGCATCGAGGATTTCCAACCGTTCGCTGGTGATGGAATCCACCGCGTCGCCGGCGCAGATGCCGAGATCGCCCAGCACCTCGCGCTCGGCCAGGCAGATGTCGAGCAGGCCGGCACCGCCGGCATCGCGCAGGTAGGCGCCGGCCACGCCCAGATTGATCACGCCGGCAAATCGGGCAGCCTCGGCTGCGAGCCGCACGGTCAGCCGCAGGGTCGTCTCCACCGGGCCCACGCCGGTGACCAGATGCTCACAGGGAAACTCTTCCGGGATGGCGCGAAGAAAGGGCGCAAGCTCAAACGGCGTGGCCGCGGTGATCAGATAGCGAGGGTGGAGGGGATTTGACATCTTGGTGCATTGCGGCTTCGATTCGGCGTGGGGGCTTTTCTCCCAAGGGAAAGTAGAGTATCCTTTGTACCATACTCCCCATCCACAGCACAACCCGGACCTTGCATGACCGACCTGACCCATCGTTTGGACGACTACGACTACCATCTGCCGCCGGAACGTATCGCCCAGTTCCCTGCGCCCGAGCGCGATCAGAGCCGACTGCTGGTACTTGAGCCCGGCGTTGACGCGCCCGCCCATCGTCGCTTTGCCGACCTCCTCGATTACCTGCGCCCCGGCGATCTGCTGGTGGTCAACAACACCCGGGTGTTCCCGGCCCGCCTGCTCGGCCGCAAACAGACCGGCGGCCGGGCGGAACTGTTTCTGCTTGCTTTCCCGGAACCAGCAGGCGCAGCCGCCCCGGACCCGACCTGGAATGAGGCCTTCGCGCCGGCCCTGATCAAAAGTTCGAAACGGCCCAAAGCCGGCGACCTGCTTCATTTCAGTGAAACCCTCCAGGCCCGGATCGAGGGATTTCGCGGGGACGGCAAGGCCGAGGTCCGGATCCAATACCGGCCAGGGCCGGGCCAGTCGCTCGACGAGATCCTGCAGGCCCACGGCCAGATCCCGCTTCCGCCCTACATCAGCCGGCCTGACGGCAGTTCACCCGAGGACAGCCTGCGCTACCAGACCCGCTATGCCCGCCACACCGGTTCCGTGGCCGCGCCCACGGCCGGGCTCCATTTCAGCGACGAACTGCTGGCGGCGATCGCCGAGCGCGGGGTGGAGACGGCCAGCATTGTCCTCCACGTGGGCTACGGCACCTTTGCCCCGGTGCGCAGCGAGGACATCCGCGACCATGTCATCCACAAGGAGGCAATCGAGATTTCCGAGCAGACGGCGGCGGCGGTCAATCGGGTCAAACGGGCCGGCGGCCGCATCTGGGCCGTGGGCACAACCACGGTGCGGGCCCTGGAATACGCCGCCCGCCAGGACGGCGCCATCCTGCCCCTGTCCGGCGAGTGCGGCCTCTTCATCTACCCCGGGTTTCCATTCCGGGTGGTGGACAACCTGATCACCAACTTCCACCTGCCCAAATCGTCCCTGCTTTTCCTCGTCTCGGCGCTGGCTGGCAGGCAGCGAATCCTGGACAGTTACCGCCTGGCCGTAGCCGAGGGGTATCGCTTCTTCTCCTACGGCGACGCCATGGCGATCATCACCAGACCGTAAGATTTCGTGCCTTTGGGCGATCAGCCAGATTGGCTCAGGTTTTCTGCAGCTTGGTGATGAACTGATCGGCTTCGCGGATCGAAGTTTCCATCTCCCGCACCAACCGGTCGACGTTTTCCTCCAGGTTAACCAACTCACCCTGGAGGGCGGCGATGGCCTGGGCGTTGAGATTATGCTTGAGGTAGAGCACCTGGTCGTTGAACACCGACAGGACCGGCTGAATCTTGCCCTCGGCCCGCTTCATGGCCGCGATCAACTGTTCGTACTGCCTGCGGGTGGCCTCGAGCTTGCTCTTGCTGTCCCTGCGCAGGGCCTCGTTGCCGTACTGCCCCAGTTCGGCCTCCCACTCGTCAAACAGGGCTTCGGACACCGATTCAACGGCGCCGATGCGCTTATGGACGGTGTCGGCCTCTTCCTTGCACTTCTTGTACTGGTCGTCGAGGAGCTTGTACTTGCGCTCCAGGTCGCCGCCCTTGACCTCGACCACCTGGGTGAACTGCTCCAGCGCCGACTGGAACTGCTGCTTGGCATCCTCCTGGGCGTCACGGGCCTTACCGACCCGATCAACCATGATCTCTCGCTTGGGCACGCCCAGTTTCTCCATGGTTTTGTAATAGGTCGAGGAACATCCGCCGACGAGCGCCGGCAGCAGCATTGCCAGGGTCAGCAGAAGGAGGGGCGAGCGCAGCCGCATCCTCAACGTGCCCTTGTGAAAAGGCGGACAGACGGCACAGGACGAGCGGAAAGGAGACAAAAAATGCATAAGAACCTCCATAAACACTGCGCCGCAACGGATACGGCGTTGTCGAGAGAAAAAAAAACCCGGCACATGGCCGGGTTCGGAATGGACTCAAGGTCTATCAGGTTGACGCCGGGCACTGGCAACAGGAACCCGAACCGCCCTGACACGGCGGCGTCGATGCAGCGTCGCCGCCCGAAGGCGCACTGTCGCCGCTCTTGCCGGTGGAGCCGCAGCTGTACCCGTCCGAGTACCAGCCGCCACCCTTCAACTGGAAAGAACTCCTGGAGATCAGCTTGCGCACCTCGCCACCGCAGTCCGGGCAGACGGCCAGCGGTGCATCGGCAATACGCTGTTGAATCTCAAACACCTTGATGCATCTTCCGCATTCATACTCGTAGACTGGCATGGCAATCCCTCTCGATTCTGTCGCTATTCAGGCTAAACAATCAATCGTACCAAAAGACGCCGCAAATGTAATACCTCGCCCTGCCCCTGTCAACTCTCCCGCGCGGAAAACCTGGAAGCGGGCACCTCCTTTCGGATACTTGACCTGCTCCGGCAAGTGGATGAATCAACAACCATTTAGGATGCAGACACTGGCCAGAAGGGTAACAGGACAACTTGGTGGTCGCACCAGCCGAACGCTGTATCAGCCTGCAATATTTTGGGATCATTGCAACAAAAATATTGCAACGCAGCCCTCCATGCTCTATGGTTGCAGCAATTGTCATCCTACCTGAAAATCAACGCAAACAATATACATGCACAGGAGACCCCGATGAGTAAAACGCTCGTTGAAATGACTGCTGA
>CAZFPV010000096.1:0-7291 GCA_964521155.1 uncultured Desulfobulbus sp.
ACATAGAGCGAGCAGTCGACGTGGGGCACGATGGCAGCGTTGCCCTGGCCGATGCCCGAGGTCTCAACGATCACCAGGTCAAAGCCGGCCAGTTTGCAGGCCGCGATCACCTCCGGCAGGGCCACGGAGATCTCCGAACCGGTCTCGCGGGTAGCCAGCGAACGCATATAGATATTGGCATGCTCGACGGCGTTCATGCGGATGCGGTCGCCGAGCAGGGCCCCGCCGGTACGTTTGCGCGAGGGGTCGATGCTGATGATGGCCAATCTGAGGGCGTCGTCCTGGTCGAGGCGGAAGCGGCGGATCAATTCGTCGGTGAGCGAGGACTTGCCCGCGCCGCCGGTACCGGTGATGCCAAGCACCGGTACGCCCGTCTCACTGGCCTTGTCAACGATCGCCAGACGCAGCGCTTCCGGGCAGACGCCGTTTTCCAGCACAGTGACGACCCGGGCCAGCAGCCGCCGGTCGCCGCCGCGCAGGCCCGCCAGCACCGCGGCCGCATCCATGCCCGCCGGCAGATCCAGGGCAGCATCGGCCAGTTCGACCACCTCGTCGATCATCCCCTGCAGACCCCTGGCCTGACCGTCCTCTGGGGTGAAAATGCGGCTGACGCCGTAGTCCCGCAACTGTTTGACCTCGTCGGCCACGATTACTCCGCCGCCGCCGCCAAACACCTTAATCTCACCACCGCCGCCCTGGTTGAGCAGGTCCATCATGTAGGTGAAGAACTCGACGTGACCGCCCTGGTAGGAGGTGATGGCAATGCCCTGCACATCCTCCTGCAGGGCCGCGTTGACGATCTCCTGCACCGAGCGGTTGTGGCCGAGATGAATGACCTCCACGCCGGTGGCCTGGAGGATGCGGCGCATGATGTTGATGGTGGCGTCGTGGCCGTCGAAGAGGGCTGCGGCAGTGACAAAACGGACCTTGTTGACAGGCTTGTACGGCGTCGGGGGTGCTGCGGCGGGTTCCACCATGAGTTCTCCAGCGGGTTGTCGGACAATACAGGGGAGCATTGCCCTTTGATCAACCGGGCAACGCGGTGGACACAGGGACGGGGAACGGTAAAATAATCTGGTCGAACACGGCTCAGATCACGACGGGATTCCCGTTGATATATCGCACCACTTTCCCGCTGTCAACGAACTCGAAGATCGTGAGGCCGAACCGGTTCGGCATCCTTGCCCCGCTGCCGCCGGCAAGCCCGCAGCCTCAGGCGTCCACCGGCCCATTCTCGGCCACTGGGTCCACTTGCCGGCATCCGCACGCGCACAACGCCAGAATGCAGACCGAATGGCGCACAACTGCCAGCCAGAGACGGTCTCGGCCTTGGTCGCAGGCCGCCCGTCGTCCGGAATGCAACCCTGTGACCGAGGTCCCTGCCCACGGCGGGGGCTATTTTACCCTCGCCGGTTGTCGGGAGATATTCTATAGTAGCCCTCATGGCAGCAGCAACACCCGAGCCAACAGGCATGGATATTCGCATCAGGCCGGAACAGGCCGGCGACATCGCGGTGATCGCCGAAATCAACCGGACCGCCTTTCAAGGCCACCCCCACAGCAGCCAGAACGAACATCTGATCGTGGACGCCCTGCGGCGCGGCGGCCTGCTGGCCCTCTCTCTGGTCGCCGAGATCGGCGGCGAGGTGGTGGGGCACATCGCCTTCTCCAAGGTCGACATCTCCGACGGCGCCACCGGTTGGTTCGGACTTGCACCGCTTGCGGTCAGCAAGCGGGTGCGCCGACGGGGCGTCGGTTCGTCCCTGGTCCGGGAAGGGCTGCAGCGACTGCGAGCCAGCGGCGCTAACGGTTGCGTCGTCCTGGGCGATCCCGCATTCTACTGCTGTTTCGGCTTTGCCACCGACCCGGAGTTGATGATCGAGAGCGAACCCCAGGAGTTCTTCCTTGCCCTGCCCTTTGGCGTGGATCGGGCCCGGGGCGTGGTCACCTATCACCGCCTCTTCTACATCACATGCTGACGCCGCCCGGCTGTATGCATCCAGCGGGCAAGGCCGTCGGCCACCAACAGCAACAGGAGGACCCATGCGTTTGTTCATCTCCGCAGCCATTCTCGCGGCAACCCTGCTTGCCGCCCTGCCCGGCCGCACCGAGGCCGGGGTCTCGATCAGCATCGGTGAGCCGCACTTTTACGGCCGCATCGACATCGGCGGCTATCCCCCGCCCCGCCTGATCTACGAGCAGCCGGTTATCGTCCGCAAGGTCAAGGTCTGGAACCCGCCCGTCTACGTCCGGGTCCCGCCTGCCCATCGCACGTCCTGGTACAGGTACTGCGGGCAGTACGACGCCTGCGGCCGTCCGGTCTACTTTGTCGACGACGCCTGGTACCGCGAGGTCTATGTGCCGCGCTACCGGGAATACCGCCCGACCCACCGAGTCTATCATGCGCCGCCACCGCCGGCCTACTACGAATACCGCTCCCATCGCCATCGGCCGCCCAAAAAAGTGTACATACACCAAGAGCGCCATGAGCACCGGGGCCACGACCGGGACCATCGTGAGTACCACAGAGACCGTCGCTGAGTCGTTGACCACCGTGAGCAAATGTTGCTTTGCAACAGCGCCATGACCGCGGTCATCGAGGCCGAGGGGCTGGTCAAGCGCTATGACGGCTTCACCGCCGTGGACGGCGTTTCCTTTGCCGTCCAGCCCGGCGAGTGCTTTGGCCTGCTCGGTCCCAACGGCGCGGGCAAGACCTCGGCCATCCGCATGATCTACGGTTTCTCGCCGGTCAGCGCGGGCACGCTGCGGGTCTTCGGCCTGGACGTGGCCACCGGCTGGCGGCAGATCCGCTCGCGCATCGGCGTCTGCCAGCAGGACAACACCCTGGACCCGGACCTCACCGTGCTCCAGAACCTGCTGGTCTTTGCCGGCTATTTCCGCATCCCGGCGCGGCAGGCCCGGCCGCGGGCCGAAGAACTGTTGGCCTTCTTTGCTCTGGAGAAAAAAACCGAGGCCAAGGTGGGCGAGCTCTCCGGCGGTCTGGCCCGGCGGCTGACCCTGGCCCGCGCCCTGATCAACGACCCCGAGCTGATCGTGCTCGACGAGCCCACCACCGGGCTCGATCCCCAGTCCCGCCACCTGCTCTGGGAGCGACTGCATCTGCTGCGCGGCCGGGGCAAGACCTTTCTCCTCACCACCCACTACATGGAAGAGGCCTCGCAACTCTGCGACCGGCTGGTGATCATGGATCACGGCCGCATCCTGGTCGAGGGTTCGCCGGCCGCACTGATCCGGGACCATGTCGGGGCCCAGGTGATCGAGCTCTCCGGCGAGACCGGGGCGATGCGGCAATTTCTCAAGGATCGCGCCATCGCCTTCGACGACCTGGGCGAACGACTGGTGATCCATGACAGTGGGGAGAATGGCGTCGAGCAAGCCATTCGCGCCGCCTTTCACTGCGAGCAATGCACGGTCCGGGCGCCGACCTTGGAGGATGTCTTTCTCCGCCTGACCGGCAAGGAGTTGCGGGAATGATCCGACCTGGCGTCATCAGCTGGCGGTTTCTTGCCGTCTGGCGACGAAACCTGATCGTCTATCGCCGCATCTGGAAAGTCAACTTTCTGGTGCCGCTCTTGGAGCCGGCCTTCTACATTCTTGCCTTTGGCATGGGGTTCCAGGGATTGATCGGCGACCTGCATTACGGCGGGGCCCAGCTCGGCTACACCCGCTTCATGGCCCCGGCCCTGATCGCGATCGCCATCATGTACAACGCCTTCTTCGAGACCACCTACGCCTCGTTCGTGCGCATGTACTACCAAAAGACCTTTGACGGCATGATGACCACGCCGCTGTCGCTGGAGGAGATCATCCTGGCCGAGATCGTCTGGAGCGCCACCAAGGCGGCGCTGGCTGCCCTGCTGATGCTGGTGGTGCTCGGCCTGCTTGGGTTTTTCGTCTTTCCCCAGGCCCTGCTGATCGTGCCCCTGGCCTTTTTCGGCGGCTTGGCCTTCGGTGCAGTGGGCATGTTCTTCACCGGCATCACCCCGTCCATCGACATGTTCAACCTGCCGATCTTTCTCTTTATCACCCCAATGTTTCTGTTCAGCGGCACCTTTTTCCCGGTGGCCGGTCTGCCGGCCTGGGCCCAGACCGCTGCCCTGGCCTTCCCCCTCTATCACCTGGTCGAGCTGACCCGTTTCTGCTGCCTGGACCTGGTGGAGACGGCGCCTGCCTTCAGCCTCGCCTATCTCGCGGTCTTCGCCCTGGTGTTTCTGGTGCTGGCGCTGACCACCATGCGTCGCCGGCTGGTCAAGTGATCCCCTATTGAACGCGAACGCCGCCCTCAGTCCGCAAGCCGCCAGATGACGGCCGGCTCCTTGCGGGTCGGCAACCGGTGGTAGCGAAAGACCGGCTGGCCGACCATCATCGCGCCCAAACACTGGTGTCCCTCAGGCAGAGCGAGGGCCTCGATCAGGGGCGGGAAACTGACGGCCGCCGCGTGAAAGTAACCGGCCCAGCAGCAGCCCAACCCCAGGGGCACGGCGGCCAGCTCCAGATAAGCGAGCGCGATGGCGCCGCTTGCGGTCGCCATGCGATCGTCCTTGTGGCCGTGGGCCACGATCAGCGCCGGCGCGGAACGGAGAAAGACGTCCTGGCCAGCCTCCCAGACGGCGACGGTCCGGTCCATGCGCATGGATGCGGCCATTTCCGGCTGGTGGGCGATCATCCAGCGCATCCAGTCGGCAAGCAGGCCCGACAAACGGTGCAGCTGCTCCCGGCCGCTCAGCACCAGCCAGTGCACGCTCTGCGAGTTGCGGCCAGTGGGTGCGTAACGGGCCAGCTCGATCAAGCGGGCCAACTCGGCCTGGGGAACCGGCTGCTTGCGATAGACCCGGATGGAGCGCCGGGCGCGCAGGAACTGCTCGCACTGGGCTTCATTGATGACCAGATCACGGTTGATAGCCGGGCAGTCGGCCACCGCCATATCGCGGTGGTTGAGGCTGGCGGTCGGACAGACGGCGACGCAGTGGCCGCAACGGATGCAGGTGGTCTCTGCTTCGGCGGCCGGCACGGGAAATGCCCCTTTGCTGAAATCGATGGCGCCCACGGGGCAGACTGCGGCGCAGATGCCGTCCTGGTTGCAGGTTTCCTGATTGATCATGAACAGTTCCATGTGCTATCTCCTTTTCCTTGTTGAGGCAGACCGAGAGAATCGGAACGGGCGGCTGACAGGCCCGCTACCCGAGACCCCGCGTTCGATCGTAAACGCCGCTCCCTGAGCGTACAATATACCATGTCCGAACCGCAAAACGAAACCAAGCCAAGGCCAAAACCCAGATCCAGACGAAAGACAGCCCCTTCGCCGGCCGCTGCGCCGGAGTCGCCAGAAAAGGCAGCCACACCTGCCCGGTCCCGGCCCCGCAAGGCCAAAACAGCTGGCAAGGGGACCGGCAGGAGCCGGAAAAAAAGCGGAAACCGCGGCGGCAAAAAGACCGAACGCTTCACCCGTCTGCGGTTCCTGTTGACCGTGATCGAGATCACGTCCCTGGCCGCGACCGTGGTCACTGGCATCATGGTGCTGCTTGGCTGGGCTGCGGAACGGTTTTCCGGCGCCGGCTTTTTCAACAGTCTCCTTCCCTTTGCCCTGGGCGTGCTCGGGCTGATGCTGCTGTTTGCCCTGCTGCTCTTCGGCTGGCTGCGGCTGCGAGCCTGGCTGCTGCCCCGGGCCCTGTTCCTGCCCGCCGCCCTGGCCCTGGTTTGCGCCTTGTCCGTCGGCGCCCTGGTGGTGCAGGGCCATCTCTATTGGGCCTTCGGCCATTTTCGCACCCTGGTCGGCGGCCGCTCCGAGGCGGCCCGGGTCACGCTCACCCATCAGGTGTTTGCCGCCTATCGCCGCCTGGACACCTCCCAAATTCAGACCATGTTCACCCGGGCCCAGCCCTACACCCAGGCCATCGAGGAGGCGGCCAAGTCCTTTGCCCTGGATCCCGACCTGCTGCTCGGCATCGCTGCTGCGGAGTCGTCCTTTCTCCCCCGCGAGAGCAAGGACGGCGGCCAGGGGCTCTTTCAGATCACCCGCGTGCCCGAGGCAGTAACAGCCCAGGCTGCCAAACAACTGGGCACGAACAGGGCCGAAATCGCCGATCACCGCCACAACGGTTTTCTCGCCGCCGCCACCCTCCGCCACTACTTGCAGCAGATGAAGAACGACCTCTTCCTCGGGCTGCTCGCCTACAACATCGGCCCGGCCAACGGCGGTCTGCGCTTCATCATGCAGCAGTACGGGGCCACCGACTTCGTCACCATCCAGCCCTACCTGCAGCAACTGCCCCGGGACTACCCCATCCGGGTGCTCTCCCATGCCCTGGCCTTCCGCATCCACCGCCGCGAAGGCAAACTCCTGCCCTACGCCGAGGGCCTGAACGCGGTGCGCATCCAGCATATCGGCGTGCCCGGACTGTAGCGGGCAAGCAATCCCGACCGGCTTCAGCGAACCCGAGTCAGCACCGCCACCGCCGCGATCACCAGCACCGCGCCCGCGACCTGCATCGGCGCCAGGATTTCATGGAGGACAAAAAAGGCAAGCAGCAGGGTGACCACCGGCTCCAGGGTGGAAATGGTGGCGGCGTCGGTGGCGCCGAGCTGCCGCATGCCAGCGAAGAAGCCGACGATGGGGATCACCGTGGCCAACAGGGCGATGCCGAAAACCGCCAGCCAGCCGGTGGCGTCACCCGGCCAGCGCGGGCCGGCGACAAGGGTGGCTGCGGCAAAGACTGCGGCCGCGGCCAGCATGACCACAGTGGCGGCCGGGATGGCTCCAGTGCGGGGGATGACGCTTTCGCCGATGAGGATGTAAGCGGTGTAAATCAGGGCCGCGCCCAGGCCAAAAACAATACCCAGGGGGCTCCCGGCGAGCCCGCCGCCCACGGTAAGGAGGACGCCGGTCAGGGCTGCCACAGCCAGCCCCGCCTTGATCGGGGTCAGCCGCTGCCGGCCCAGCATGGCCGAGGCGAACAGCACCAGTGCCGGGTAGAGGTAGAGCAGCAGCGCGGTCAGACCGGCGGTGGCGTGGTGCAGGGCAGAGAAATAACAGAAGGCCTGGCCGGCGTAGCCGACCGCTCCCAGGCCGATCAGCAGGCACAGATCGCGGCCGCGAGGCCAGGTGAGGCGACGGGCGCGCATGAGTGCCCCCATCAGCAAGCCGGCGAGGAAAAACCGGAGAAACAGCACGGTCACGGTGGAGGCGCCGCCAGCATAGGCCATCTTGCCGAGGATGCCAAGCGTGCCAAAGCCAATCGCCGAGGCCAGCACCCGGGGCGCGGCCTGGGTG
>CAZFPV010000097.1:0-6041 GCA_964521155.1 uncultured Desulfobulbus sp.
GGGCCTGGCGGCTGGTTCAGGTTCCACGGATCATGCCCGGGCGAGGCGTTCACTGCATATGGGCAAGGCCTGACAGCCAAGCTGTTCGGGTGTATGGCCGCCCTCCAGTTTCCGCTTGATACAGGTCCCTTTTCACCTTTCCTGATCCAGGAGTTCGGGCCGTCTCTGGCCTGGGCATGCACCGTAAAACTCCGGAATTTTCTTTCATTTCTTTTTCCTTGACTCACCGGGCCGGTTCGTTTACAAAAGGGGTGAATAGTGGGTTTTAGTGGTGCAAAGAGGAGTAGAATGGGGCGGCGGTCCTTCATCGCCGGTTGCGGAGCAGGGAAACAGCGTGCAGCGGTTTCGAGGGCAGTCGGAACATAGCCTTGATCCCAAGGGGCGGTTGAATATTCCCACCCGGTTCCGTGATGTCCTGCGCGAGCAGTCTTCCTCGGAAATGCTGATTGCCACCCACTGGCAGAATTGTCTCAAGGTGTACCCCGTGGCAGCCTGGGAGGCCACCGAGGAGAAGCTGATCAAGCAGTTGGACGGAGGCGCCATGCCGCCGAACTTCGGTCGCTTCGTCCGCTACCTGCTGGCCGGCGTGACCGAATGCCCGCTGGACAAGCAGGGGCGCATCCTCGTCCCCTCGACCCTGCGCGAAGGGTTGGCCATAGGCAAGGACGTCATGCTCAACGGCATGCTCCAGCACTTTGAGATCTGGGACAAGGGCGCCTGGCAGGAAGAGGCGCGCAGCGCCCGCGAGACCTTCGAGGAGTTCAGTACCGGGCTGGCGGTCATGGGCATGCTGTGATGGCCGGTCCGCCGCGGGATGCATCCTCCATCCATGCGCCGGTGCTGCGGGACGAAACTCTTGACTGGCTGCGGCCGCGCGGCGACGGCATCTATGTGGACGCCACCCTTGGCCTTGGCGGCCATAGTGAGGCGCTGCTGCAACGCACGGCGCCGGCGGGTCGGGTGATCGGCTGCGAGTGGGACGGCGAGGCCCTTGCCCGCGCCAGGGAGCGGTTGGCAGGATTTGGTAATCGCCTGATTGTCGTGCATGCCTCCTATGCGGATCTGTCGGCCGAGCTTGAACGGTTGCAGGTCGATCACATCGACGGCCTGATAGCCGATCTGGGGGTGTCCTCGCTCCAGTTGGATCAGGCGGACCGGGGCTTCAGCTTCCGGGTGGACCGCCCGCTGGACATGCGCATGGACATCCGGCGGGAGACGACCGCGGCGGACCTGGTCGGCAGACTGTCCGAGGAGCAGTTGGCGGACATTTTTTACCACTACGGTGAAGAGCGCCAGGCCCGGCGGATTGCCCGCTTTCTGGTCCAGGCGCGGCAGGAAGAGCCGGTGACAACCACCGGCAGGCTGGCGGCCATCGTCGCCGCTGCGGTGCCGGCCAAATATCACCCACCCCGGGTACATGTGGCCACCAAGGTATTCCAGGCACTGCGGATCGCGGTCAACGGCGAGCTCGACAACTTGACCAGGTTGCTGCGGACGGCGCCGGAGTTGCTCGCGCCCGGCGGCAGGATCGGCATCATCACCTTCCACTCGCTGGAAGACCGAATCGTCAAACAGGCCTTCGCGCAGCAGCCCGACCTCAGGGTGCTGACCAAAAAGCCGATCGAACCGTCGGCGGAAGAAGTTCAATGCAATCCCAGGGCCAGGAGCGCCAAGCTCCGAGTCGCTGAGCGTCGCTGAACACCCGGCTTCCGGACCGTATTCCGGAGAATTGGCTGGCAAGCAGGAGAGCAGGACATGGCAACGCAGATCAATACTCGAGCATACAGGCCCCCTCAGATGGCATTCAAGTCGGAGCCGCGGACATGGGGTTGCATTCGTCTGGCCTTATCTGCCGGGCAGAAGAAAATCCTGGCCATCGCTGTTGGCGTGGGGCTGGTCACTGGACTGGCCGCAACCCAGATGGTTGCCGGTCGCATCGATGCGGCCCAGGTCAGGGCTCAGCAGTTGCAGGTGGCCAATGCAACCATATCCAACGAAAATGTTCGTTTGCTGGCCGCGCGGGCACAGCTGGCCTCGAAAACCCATATCACGGCCCTTGCCGAAAGAAAATTGCGTCTGTTCGAACCTGTGAAGGGGCAGGTGCATCGGATGTAGTAGAACAATGGCAAAATCCCTGAGGTCACGAAGAACCAGGAAACACTGGATCCTCCCCGTCATAATCGTCATTTTGCTGACAGCAGCTGGAACCGTTCTGTATAGATTTCCCCCCTCCCTCCAGGACATCGGCAGGATTATACAGTCTGCTGTCGGCAAAATTCCCAAACAGTCAGCGGGCCAACTGCCCGCTGATTCTGTTTTAAGGGGAACCATTTATGACCAGCGGTTCAACGAACTGGCTGTTTCCTATCGCTTGTTCGCCCTGGCCCTCAACCCGGCGGAGTTGATCAACCTGCAGGAGGCAGCGCAGATGCTGGCGCCGATTGTCGGCAAGAAACCGGAAATCATCGTTGAACTGGTCAAAGATGCGCAAAGCCCGGTGGAGTTGGCCGACAACCTGGAAGAAATGCAGGCAGCCCAGATTGAGGGAGCCGGGTTGAAAGGCGTGTCCTGCCGGCCGACCGAGGCCCGGTTCTATCCAGGGCACACGGCGGCATCGCACGTGCTTGGGTTCATGGGTGACGGCGTCGGCCTGACGGGTGTGGAAGGCAAGTATGACACGGTGCTCTCGCCGGGGATCTTTCGCAAGAACAATATCCCGGATATCGATTTCCAGGGGCAGGAGAGCCTTGGTTCATCGACCACCGACCTTATCCTGACGCTGGATCTGGATCTGCAAAAGCGTCTGGAAACCCGTTTCCGCGAATATCTGGCTGTCCACGGCTCGGAAAAGGGTATGGGGCTGGTGATTGAACCGGGAAGCGGGCGTATCCTCGCCCTGGTCAATCAACCTTCCTTCAACCCCAACTATTTCTGGAAGGCTAAGGAGACCAGCCGACAGAACCGGATCTACAACCACGTGCTCGACAAGGAACTGATCCGGCCGATCCTTGCCCGGGCGGCCGCCATTGAGCGGGAAGGTATCGAAAGTCCGGGATTTCTCCCGGAAACCGTGTCTGCGCCTGACTATGGCTTCAACACTGAACAACTGGCCAGGTTTCAGGAGCAGATCCAGTTGTTCGGCTCGGTCTTCGGCAACTGGGAATCCGGTCCGACGGTCGAGCAGGGGGACAAGGTCTCGGTGGTGACCGGCGTCCAGGTGGGCGTCACCCTGGCCAGCCTGGTTAATGGCGGCTGGAGGATAACCCCCTATGTGGTCGATTCCATTTATGATCACGGTACGACCAAGCGCTATTTTCGTAGTGGCGAGGCCACCGAGAAGAGCCATGTGCTTGACCCGGCCCTGGGCGTGAAGATCCGGCGGGAGTTGTTCCAGCCCTGGCTGGCGGAACAGGAGAACCTGGTTTCGTTTACTGCCGAGCGTTTGGAAATGCACAGGGAAAAGCAGTGGTCCCGGTATTCGATGCAGGAGCTGTTTGCCGGCATGGCCCCGGCCAGGCAGCCCAAGTATCTGCTGTTGATGGCGGTCGAGCGCGACCATCTCCAGCCGATGAAGTCGGACAGTTCTAAGGACAAGGGCGCACTGGAGCGAATGGGCCGGGAAATGCTGGCTGCCTTTCAGAAGGAAGAACACCTCGCCAGCAGCGCGGAAAAGCCGCCGGCCAAAAGCAAGGACAACCGGAGCCAGTTCTTTCTCAGCAAACGGCTCAATTTCCATGCGGCGCCGGGCCGGGTGAGCGAACCGGTGGCCGCCATGCCCTCGCTCAAGGGTATGAGCCTGCGCAAGGGGTTGCAGCGGTTGAACCAGTACAATCTCGAAATCCGGGTGAAGGGGAGTGGCAAGATTATCGCCCAGTACCCCATCCCCGGCGCCCCGCTGACCGGGGTCAAGGAATGCATGCTGACTCTGGAAATGAAATGAAGGGAGTGCCGTTATGATCACCCTTGCAGAGCTCATAGCCACCCTTGATGTCTGCGGGTCTGTTCAGGCCACCGCCGAGACGCTGGCGCGACCGGTAACCGGCGTGACCGGTGATTCGCGCAAGGCCGGGCCCGGCAGCCTCTTTGTCGCCATCCGCGGCGAAAAAGCCGATGGTCATGTCTTTGCCGCGGCGGCGGCCAGAAGCGGTTGCCTGGCGGTGGTGGCCGAGACAGACAAAGGGCTTGAAGCGCTGCCTGTTCCTGTGATTCTGGTTCGGGACAGCCATGCCGCCCTCTGCCAGGCAGCCGCTGCCTGGTATGGCAACCCGGCAGAGCAGTTGACAGTAATCGGCATTACCGGCACCAATGGCAAGACCACCACCAGCTGGCTGATCGAGGGTATGTTGGTCCAGGCCGGCCTGCGGACGGGGGTGATCGGCACAGTGAATTATCGCTACCATGATGAAGCCGGCTGCCACGTCATTCGGGAGGCGCCGTTGACCACGCCAGACCCCGTTACCCTGCAGGGGTTGTTGCGGACCATGGTCGATCATCGGGTCACCCACGTCATCATGGAGGTTTCTTCTCACGCCCTGGAGCAGAACAGGCTGGGGCCAATTCGATTCGACGCGGCCCTGTTCACCAACCTGAGCCGTGATCATCTGGATTACCACCAGACCATGGATCGTTATTTTGCTGCCAAACAGCTGCTGTTCCAGCGGCATCTCAAGCCAGAGGGGACGGCGGTGCTGGTGGCCGGCGAAGGTAACGACGGCCCGGACTGGAGCGAACAGCTCGCCGCCTCCCTCAATGGTCCCAGGATAATCCGCTGCGGCTGCACGGCGACCTGTACGGTTCGTGCCGAGGATCTGGTCGAAACTATGGACGGGTTTCGCTGCCGACTGCTTTTTGGTGACGAGGCGCATGCCTTCACCTCCGCCCTGACCGGACGCTACAACGTGCTCAACGTGATGGCCGCGGCCGGCGCGGGCCTGGCCCTTGGGTTGACCACCGTCGATATCATCGAAGGTTTGTCGCGGGTGGGCGCCGTTCCTGGCCGGCTTGAGCGAGTGAGTCTGGCGGAGCAGGCTGGTCCACCAGACCCGTCGGTCTTCGTCGATTACGCCCATACGCCGGATGCGCTGGAGAATGTGCTACGCGCCCTCAAGCAGCTGGCCAGGGGCCGTCTTGTCTGCGTCGTGGGCTGCGGCGGTGATCGCGATCGGGGCAAGCGTCCGCTCATGGGCGGGATCGCGGTCCGCCATGCCGATGTGGTCCTCATTACCTCCGACAACCCGCGCACCGAGGACCCGGAGGCCATCGTCACCGCGGTGGCAGAAGGCGCGGCCGAGGCCGGCGGACAGTTGCGCGCGCTGCCGGAACTGTTTTGCCAGCAAACGCCGGTTCAAGGCTTTATGGTCATGCTTGACCGCCGTCAGGCCATTGCTGCTGCCTGCAGTCTGGCTGCCTCCGGCGACACCGTCCTGGTAGCCGGTAAGGGCCATGAGGATTACCAGATTCTTGGTACGGAAAAAATATTTTTCGATGACCGCCTCGAGGTCGCCAACGGGTTGGCCTGCTGGAACGTGCGCCATCTGCTTGCGGCCACCGGCGGCCGGGTGGCGGCTGGTCGGCAGCAGCAGGTACTGGGGCAGGTGTCCACCGATTCCCGTCGGATCGGCCCAGGCGACATCTTTGTGGCCCTCCGGGGCGAGCAGTTCGACGGACACTCCTACATCGAAACAGCTGTCGCCCAAGGTGCGGCCGCGGTCCTGGCCGAGCGGATGCCGAATCATCTGGACGGGGATGTGTTGTACATCCAGGTGGCCAATACCCTCCAGGCCCTGGGGCAGCTGGCCGGGTATCGCCGTCGCCTGTTCGCACCGCGGATGCAGGTCGCCGCCATCACCGGCAGCTCGGGCAAGACCACGGTCAAGGAACTGACCGCGCGCATTTTCACCGAGGCCCTGGCCGGGGTGAAGACGGGCATTAATCCGCTGCTGAAAACGAAAGGCAACTTCAACAATCTGGTCGGATTGCCCCTCAGTCTGCTGCCGGTCGAGGCCGGGCACCGGCTGGCCGTGCTCGAGATGGGCATGAAC
>CAZFPV010000097.1:6051-7281 GCA_964521155.1 uncultured Desulfobulbus sp.
GCTCCCGGCGAGATCGCCCGCCTCACCGCCATCGCCGACCCGGACATCGGCTGCATCAACAACGTTCATCCAGCGCATTTGCAGGGGCTGGGCAGTATCGAGGGGGTAGCCGCCGCCAAGGGCGAGCTCTTTGCCGGCATGCGTCCCGAGGCGATGCGGGTGGTGAACTGTGACGATCCGCAAGTGCTGGCCCAAGCCCGGAAGGAAGGCGGCAGGCAGCTCGGTTTTGCCGTGACCGCGGCTGGGCGACGGCATAAGCCCGAGATCAGCGTCACCAGGCAGATCAATCTCGGCGAACAGGGCATGCGTTTCACCCTCCACATCGGCGCCTGGTCGCAGCGATTCAGCGTGCCCCTCCCTGGCAGCCACAATGTCTCCAACTGCGCCGCCGCCGCAGCCATCGCCCATGCCGCTGGCATCGAGCCTGACCGTATCGTCGCAGGGCTGCGGGCCTACGCGCCGGTGGACAAACGGCTGAACGTCGCCGAGTTGCCGGGCGGTTTGCGCCTGGTCAACGACGCCTACAACGCCAATCCCGCATCCATGGCGGCTGGTCTGCGTACCGTGGCTGCCTTTGGCCAGGGCTGTCGGCACATCGCCGCCCTCGGCGACATGCTCGAGTTGGGACCGGCCTCGGCGAACCTGCACCGGGGCATCGGACGGCTGGCGGCCGAGTTGGGTTATGACCGGCTTGCCGTGGCAGGGGCGCAGGCCAAAGAGGTGGCCGGGGCAGCCCGCGCCGCCGGCATGCGGCCGGAAAACGTGAGGACCTTCCCTGATCCGCCTGCCATGGCCGAGTGGATCTGCGCTATGCTGGCCGAGGGAACTGTCGGGGCGGGCGATTGGCTGCTGGTCAAGGGATCGCGCGGGATGCGGATGGAGACGCTCATCGAAGAATTGGAACGGCGGCTGCAGACGGCCATCTGAACAGGCAGGACAACCATGTTTTATAATCTCATCTATCCCCTGCATACGGAATTCAGCTGGCTCAACGTCTTCCGCTACATCACCTTCCGTTCCATCGGCGGGGCGGTGACCGCCTTTCTCATCGTGGTCATCGTCGGGCCGCGGTTCATCGCCTGGCTGCAGCGCAAGCAGATCGGCCAGGTCATTCGGGACGACGGTCCGGAGAGTCATTTTTCCAAGAAGGGCGTGCCCACCATGGGCGGGGTGCTGATCCTGTTCGCCATGACCGTCTCCACCCTGCTGTGGACCGACCTGCGCGTCGGC
>CAZFPV010000098.1:0-7256 GCA_964521155.1 uncultured Desulfobulbus sp.
CAGGCCGAAGCGAGTGAGGAGCGGGTCGTGCTCGCACAGGGCCAGCACCTCGGGCGCGGTGAAGCGGCCCCCCAACAGGGCCATCAGGTCGAGAAAACAGCGAACTACCGGCAGCTCCTGGCGGGCGCTCTGGTCGGCGATTGACCAGGGGATGCGCCGTTCCGGGCCCGCCTCGCCAAACACGCCGGCAATGGCCGCCGCATAGCTCTGAATGTCGGGCGCGGTCACCAGTACCTCGGCCGGGGTCAGGTCCGGCAGCGCCTGGAAGAGATCGAGCAGGCGGTCATGCAGCACCTGGATCTCGCGCAGGCGGGAAAAGCAGACGTGCAATTGCAGCGAGCGGTCGTCGGGATCGAGGATCGGGAGCGGCTGGTCGGCTCCGGTGCGGTCGTGCAGATCGAGAATGTCGTTCTGCAGGGCTGCGAGCAGGCCCGGCCGGTCGTTGTCCTGGTGGAGATCGAATTCGATGGGGTCGCCCTCGAGCAGCTGGCGGCAAAAATCCTGGCCGGTGCGGCCGAGCGAGGCCAGGAGCGGATTGCCCTGGTCGAAGTAGTCATCGATGGCATCCTCGGCATCCGCCCCCTGGCGGCGCAGGCCGGCCAGCCGTCGGGCCGAGACCAGCTCGGACCAGTACTGGCGGCAGGGACTCAGATGAAAGAGATGCACCTCGGTATGGCGACCAAGCCGGGCGAGGATGTCGAGGTAGAGCGGCGCCAGCGCGTTGATGCCGAAGAGATGGATGCGTTCGGGCAGGTCGAGATCGTCCCTGCCCCCGTCGTCGAGGATTTCCCGGAACCGCTCGGCCAGCCGGGCGCGGAGCGGCGGGCCGGCTTCGGTCAGCCGCCGCCAGAGCACAGCCTGCCAGTCCTCGTCGGGACGCGGCTGTTGCCAGCGGGCCAGCAGGTCGGGGCGGTAGACCATGTACTGGTCGAAGAGGTCGGCGATGCGGCTGGCCAGTTGATAGCGCTTGCGGCCGTCGGCGTCGTCACGGAGATAGGCGCTGATCTCCGCGAACAGAGAGTGGTTCGCCCTTTCCGGGAGCAAGCGGCTGACGCGCCACAGGAGGACCGGTTTGGCAAAGAGATCCTCTTCGGGCGGTGAGTTGGTCAGCCGGTGCAGCAGATCCCAGATGAAACGGCCGGGAAGCGGAAACTGCAGGTTGGCAGCGATGCCCTCGGCAAAGGCGGTCTGCCGGACCAGCCACTGGGCCATGCCCTGGTTGGGGATCACCACAATCTCCGGCGCCATCGGATCGGCCAGCGGCGTGGCGATGACGGCGCGCCACTGGGTGCACAGGTTTTCGAGACGATTGGACTGGTAGAGGAACAAAAGGGCTCTCCTTGCGGAGGGATCGGACGGCGACGCGGTGATTTTACTTTTCCGAAAGCCAACCTATTACGCTATACTGAAAACAGCAAAACCTTTTTCCAGCCTTTTCCCGCGGCCCGAAGATGAACCAGCGTTTCAACGCCCAGCACATCATTCTTGCCCTGCTTGGCACCCTCATCCTGGCGGGACTGTTTTACCTGCCCTTCCTCTGGGTCCGCAACAAGACCATTGACGCCTTCCATGCCCAGCAGGTGCTGCTCGCCCGGCAGGCCACCCTGGGCATCCAGTCGTATTTCGCCACCTATGAAAAGGCGCTTGAATACCTGGCACAGCAACCGTCCATCCAGGCCCTCGATGCCGGCGGCGAAGCCCTGCTGCGCGATTTCCTTTCCATTCACACCGCCGATATCGACGGCATCCAACGCATCGACGCCGAGGATCGGGTGGTGTTTACGATTCCGGAAACGGGTGCGGCCGACCGCTCCGACGAGGGATTCTGTCTTGGCTTGCGCGACAGCGCCGCTCCCATGGTCAGTGACCTGATCCACGGGCCGGGCGGCGATCGGCTCTTTTTTGCGACCGCGGTGCGGAGCCAGGAGCGCTTCGACGGATGCGTGTCCTTCTCCCTGCCCTTTGCCCGAATCGCCGGCCGCCATTTCAACGCCCTGCCCTTGCTCCATGACGGCCAGGTCCTGCTGCTCAATGCTGCCGGTGATATCCTGCACGCCCCCGAACGCGGTCTGGTGGGGGCCAATCTGGGCAGGATTCCCGGATCGGGGGAGGACATGTCGGTGCTTCTGAGTGCGGTGCGAAACGGGCATCAGGGGATACAGGTTCTGCATCACGAACTGTTCCCCGGCGACAGGCCGGCTGATGGCAGGGTGTACGCGGTCACGATCCCGATCCGCCTGCTTGGCAGGACCCCCTGGATGATGGTGATTGTTACCCCGGCGAAAAAGGTGCTGGGGGCCATGGCGGAGTTCCGCTCCCAGTGGCTGCTGGTCACCGGCGTAGCGGTGCTTGCCGTTGGCCTGCTCAGCCTGTTTGTCAGCCGGCTGGTCACGAGAAGGCGGGAGGAAAAGCAACTGCGGGCCATCGGGGAGCAGCTGGCGGGCCTGCTCGATCTCGCGCCCATGGGAGTGCTGCTCGTCCAGGCGGGCGGCGACATCGTCTACGCCAATCAGGAGGCCTTGGCCATGGCCGGGGCAGCCCATCGCAACCTGCTCGCAGGTCGGTCGTTTACCGCCCTGTTCCACCCCGAGTCGCGAAGGATTGTGGGCGATATGGTCAGGCAGGCCGCCTCCGGCGACGCGGTTACCGCCGGCACGGCCAGGGGCGAGGGGCGCGAGCAGCGGGAGTATGTCCTCACCGCGACCCCGTACCGGCAGGGACAGGAGGGACAGTGCATCGTCATTGTCCGCGACGTCACCATGGAACGCAAGGTGGAGGAAACCCAGCGCCGACTCGCCGCGGCGGTCGACCAGGTCAGGGAGGCGGTCCTGATAGCCCACCGCAACGGCGTCATCGAATACGGCAACGCGGCCCTGGAGGAGATGACCGGCTACAGTCGGGAGGAACTCCACGGTCAGCCGGTGCGAATGCTCTGGGAGAAGGAACAGGATGCTCATTTCTTGCAGCATATCGAGGAGGTGGCCAGCCTGGGAGAAGTCTGGCGAGGCCGGATCGTCAACCGGCGCAAGGACGGCAGCCTGTTCGTGGCCGCGGCCACCGTCTCCCCGGTGCGCGACGGCGACGGGACCGTGACCCACCTGGTGGCGGTGCAGCGTGACATCACCCACGAGGTGGAGATGGAGTCGCGCATGCGACAGACACAGAAGATGGAGGCCATCGGCACGCTCGCCGGCGGCATTGCCCACGACTTCAACAATATCCTCGGCGGCATCATCGGTTTCACTGATATGGCCCTGTTGCAGTGCGAGCCGGGCAGCGAACTGTATGACCATCTGCGTCACATTCGCCTGGGTGGACGGCGCGCGGCAGATCTGGTTCAGCAGATCCTGACTTTCAGCCGCCAGAGTTCCGAGGAAAAGGCGCCAGTGCTGATCGTCCCCCTGGTGACCGAAAGCCTGAAACTGCTACGGGCCACTCTGCCCGCCACCATTGAGATCCGTCAGGAACTGCTCGCCGTCGATGCCATGGTCAAGGCCGCGCCGGTGCAAATTCAGCAGGTTGTCATGAATCTCTGCGCCAACGCCTTCCACTCCATGCGCGAGCAGGGCGGGCAATTGACCGTGCGCATCGAGGAGACGGACGCCGAGGCCCTCGGCAAGGCAGACGAGGGGGGCGCGCGGCGATGGGTTTCCCTGCTGGTACGGGACACGGGGCTGGGTATCGAAGACGACATCCTCCACCATATCTTCACCCCGTTCTTCACCACCAAGGAACCGGGCGAGGGCGCTGGCCTCGGTTTGAGCGTCGTGCACGGAATTGTCACCGACCTGGGGGGCGAGATCACGGTGCAGTCGCGACGGGGCGAGGGCACAACCTTCACCGTTCTCCTGCCGGTGACCGAGGCGGCGACCAGCGGTGTGCTCAAGAGCAGCGAGGGGGTGCTGCCCTCGGGCACGGAGCACATCCTGGTGGTGGACGACGAAAAAGAGATCCGCGACATCTGCCGGATGATGCTGGGCCATTTGGGCTACATCGTCACCACCACTGGGCGTCCGGAAGAGGTGCTCGGCCTCCTGGCCGACCGGTTGGGCAGAATCGATCTGGTGATCACTGACCAGACCATGCCGCGGCTGACCGGGGTCGAGCTGACCCGGGCGATCCGGCAAGGGTTCCCGCACATACCGGTGATCCTCTGCACCGGGTACTCGGACCGGCTCAACGCAGACATTGCCAGGGAGGCCGGGGCCTGTGACCTGCTGATGAAACCGGTCGATCTGCGCGGCCTGAGCACGGCTGTCCGCGGGGCTCTGGACAGGGACTGAGGGCTGGGGAAAAGAAAGGGCTGATGCCAACCAGTATCCCGCGTCATTACGCCCTCGACAGGGTGGCCGGTTTGGATCGGAATGGGCGGGCAACGTGGACCGGAATAGGCTGGTCGAGGGTGGCGAGGCGCCTATCGATGCCAGTCCACTGCCATGAGCAGGTCATGCACGGCCTGGTAGATGCGGGGCTCACTGCTGGCTCGGGGACCGGCGACGTTGAGGGTGGCGATCGGATGCGCAAGCAGCCATTCCTGAACGGAGAGGATTGCGCGGTCCTGGGAGTGGTGCTCGAAATCGATGTGGAGGAAAAGCCGGTTATGCCTGATGGCCAGGGCCTCGGTCAGGGCGGAGCCCCCGGTGAGCGGCCCGAAGGAGCAGATCAGAGTGGCGTCGGCGGCCAGGACGTTGTGTTCGGTGCGGTCCCGGTAGCGCCCCGAATCCAGTTCCATGAGGCGGTACCGGGCCGGTAGTGGTCCGTTTTCCGTTTTCCGTCTTTCGGCCTTTGGCCAGCCAGCCGCCGTGGGGCAGGTCCAGGGCGATGGCCGCGTCCAGGGCCGCCTGGTCGGCGCCGGTCTGGCCGCCGGAGATAATGCGGATCATCCGCTTCTTCCCCTCCTTCGTTGCTCCGGTCATAGCGTCCGCTTGCGGGTTGCCATCAGGATACGTCGTTGAACCGGTCTGCGTAAGGGTCTCTCCTTTCCGCCCAATTGAGGTCGTGCCCAATCCGCCTGACAGATCGGTCGCCGTTTTCGTACCGCGCCTGGATGCTGGGGGGGCGGGTCCGTCGCCTTGCATGAATTCGCTGGAAAAACAGAGGGTTGTTTTGCTAACATCTTGTCTCGACATACTTTTTTAATCGAACAAGCCTTGACATCGCCAGGGAGATCTTTTTAAATGGGTCCACTTTTGGTTCAAGGCTCGCCTGAGGCGAGCGCCTTCCGCAGCCGGTTTGACAGGCTGCGTACCTTCATAGACAAAGGATAATGGTTAGAGATATACACGAACAACCCCTCCAATCCCGCCGCTCTTTTCTCCTCAGATCCGTCCAGGTCGCCGTCGGTCTTGCCGTGGTTTCGATGCCCGGGATCGGGGCGGCGACGGTACCGAAAAAACGATCGCTCTCGTTCCTGCACACCCACACCAATCAGACTCTGGAGGTCACCTATGCCTGGGGGGATCGGTACAATCCTTTTGCCCTGGCAAAAATAAACAAGTTCCTGCGCGACTACAAAACCGGTCAGGCTTATCCCATCGATCCCAAACTGCTCGACATTCTCTGGGCCATCCAGCGGGAAATGGGGCGCAAGGGCGTCTACGAGGTGATTTCCGGGTACCGTTCCCCAGAGACCAATGGCCGGATGCGGCGTCGGGAATCTGGGGTTGCCAGGAACAGTCTGCACATGAAAGGCAAGGCCATCGACATCCGTTTCCCCGGTATCGGCACCAGTCAGATTCAACAGTGCGCTCTGGAGATGAAGTGCGGCGGCGTCGGCTATTACGCCAAATCGGATTTCGTCCATCTGGATACGGGCGAGTACCGGACCTGGTAGTACGGCGGCGCAGCCCACACAGCCCGCACGTCGCGGGGATCGGAGTCGCTCAACGGCCTACAGTTGCAGTTCCACCTCGGGCGCCCTGCTCTTGTCCGTGGGCAGGGCGGTCTCGCAGATCAGCAGGCGACCCTGGGCAATGCCATGGGTGCTGACCAGATAATCGATCACCGCCTGGGCCCGCTCCTGGCCAAGCCGGGTCAATGTCTCCCTGTCGCGCTCGGCCAGCACCAGGTCCTTCTCGTCAATTTCTGCCTTTTTCTTTTCCGATAGCAGCTCCCAGGCCGGAACCACCGGACAGACATTGATGTCCATGTTCGGGCGGTCCTGGAGGACCTTGGCGACCCGTTCCAGATAGGTGTGGTGCTCGCTGGTCAGTTCCTTCCTGCCCGGTGCAAAGACCACCGGCGCGAGACTGGCGCGCATGATCTTCTCCCCGACCTTCATGCCCACGTAAGCAAGGGCGCCATACGGTCCCAGTGAATACACCAGATAGGAGGAGGCTGCCGGAATGATCGCCTTGCCCAGGGCGGTGATCAGGAGGTCGCCGATGCCGACGTCGAGTTCTGCCAAGGGCCCCTGGATGGGGATGTCCAGTTTGATGTTGTCGCTGCTGTCCTTGAGAAAGGAGATGGCTGATTCAAGCGGCAGGGGCAGCTGGTTGTCCAACTGTTTGGCCAGTTCGGCGGAGATGGTTTTGGTCTCTATCTTCTTCAGTTCCAGGGCGTTCTTCATGTCTAGCTGACCCTCGACCACCTTCAGGCTGCCAGTCAGGTTGAGCTGGCCGCTGGCAAGCGCCAGGCCGACGGACTGGATGGTGTAGGGCGAGACCTGGGAGAGGGGGTAATTCTTCAAGGTATAGGCGAGGTCGATGCCCGGCTGGGGCCGAAAGGGGGCCGCGGTTCCCGTGACCTCCAGGGGCGCCCGCTGGGCGAGCAGCGCGTTCAGTTTGACCTTGACCGGCTGCTCCGGCCTGCGCGAGGACAAGCCGCCGAGTTCCAGCGTTTGGATCGCGGCGTCGCCAAGGAAAGGCTCGGGCAGGGAACGGTCCTCGAAATGGACCGTGCTCTGCCCCCGCACGACGATGCCGCCAAGCTCAAAATCACCTTCGGCCTCCTTGACAACCTCTTTGTTGCCTTCGCCGGCCTTGCGCTGTTGGGGTCGGTCAGGCAGTCGCATCGCTGCCAGCTGTTTGGCCGCCTGGAATTGACCATCCTGCTGGCGGATGAGGTGGGCAACCAGATCTTCCAGAACCAGCGACTGACCCCGAAACCCTTTGTCCGTGCTCCAGGAGGGTGCGGCCAGGCGGCCACGTCCCAGACGGACGGTGTGGGGCTTGTTTTTCTCGCTGCCCAGGGGCAGGAGGGCGAATCCCTCCAACTGAAGGCTTGCGGCGGTGACCTGTCCGTCCTTGGCCATCTGC
>CAZFPV010000099.1:0-7249 GCA_964521155.1 uncultured Desulfobulbus sp.
GAAGGCCGAAGGCGAGGGCGAGGGCGGCGAGCGCGGTGCGGAAGGTTGCCATGATCTGTTCTCCTGTGGATTGGAACATTGTCCGTGGGTGATGTCCGGGAGAAATTCCTCCCGGTCGCGTGGGTAGGCGGGCAGGTCGGTAGTGCTAGGCCGTGGCCGGCAGCGCCGGTTCGATGGCGGGCCGGGCGGGATGCAGGCCGGTGGGCTGTCTGGACGAACGGTCGCAGCAGTAGATTTTGGCCAC
Source organism: uncultured Desulfobulbus sp. (assembly GCA_964521155.1). Classification (GTDB taxonomy): domain Bacteria; phylum Desulfobacterota; class Desulfobulbia; order Desulfobulbales; family Desulfobulbaceae; genus Desulfobulbus. Next base: position 245 of record CAZFPV010000099.1, read on the forward strand.
CATCGCCGGGTTCAGCTGCTCCGGCGGGCCGTCGAAGACGATGCGGCCGTCATTGATGCCGATCACCCGGCGGCAGAACTCGCGGGCGTACTCCAACTGATGCAGGTTGGCGACCACGGTGATGCCGTACTGCTCGTTGGCGCGCTGGAGGGTCTCCATCACCCGCCGGGCGCTGACCGGGTCGAGCGAGCTGATCGGCTCGTCGGCCAGGATGATCTCCGGCTGCTGGGCAATGGCGCGGGCGATGGCCACCCGCTGCTTCTGGCCGCCGGAGAGGCAGTCGCAGCGGCTGAGCGCCTCGCCTTCCACGCCGACCAGGCGCATGTATTCGTAGATCTCCTCGTACTGGCTGGCATTGTAGTACTTGAACAGGGCCGGCAGCAGCGGCTTGCGGTGGAGCATGCCGCTGGCGACGTTGTTGAGCACGCTCATCCGGGCCACCAGGTTGTAGCTCTGGAAGATGACCCCGATGCGGGCACGGAGGTGTTTCAACTCCTTGTTGCCCATCTTGGCCAGGTTTTTGCCGAGCACGTGCAGGCGGCCGTCGAGGATGGAGGTGGTGGCGTTGAGGGCCATGAGCAAGGTCGATTTGCCCACCCCGGAGGGGCCGATGATGCTGAGGAATTCCCCCTTCTTGATGGTCAGGTCGATGTCGCGAAGGACCTTTTTGCGACCATACCCGAGGGTCAGCTGTTCCGCCTTGATCTGTGCCATGTGGTTGGTTCCGTGTGTCGCCCGCGTTGCTCTGCCTGTCCGGCCATATGCCGATTTGATCCATTGCCTGGGTAGAAGATGTACCAGCCCTGTGTTGGACCGGGGTTTGGTTTGCGTTTTGATTCGATTTGCCGGCCCGGTCAGGCAGCTCAGTTGATTCTCGAGATCCGGCCCTGGATGTCGACGCTGATCGGCTGGGGTTGGGACTCCACGTACTGACGTAGGGCGTCGGCGACAAAGGGGCCGACCACCGGATTGACCCCGCGGGTCAGCACGGTCAGGTTTTCGCCGCCGCCGGCCAGGTACTCGTTCACCACCACGGTGTAGCGCGCCTCGGGATGCAGGGGCTGGCCGGAGCGGATTACCGCGACCACTCGCTGGCCCGGCGGCCGGCTCGCGTCCCAGGTGTAGGTCAGGCCGGAGACCTGCAGGCGTCTGCCGCTGTCCTGCTCGTCACGCCACTGCTGGTTGAGCAGGTCGTGGATTTGCCGTCCGGTCAGTTCCAGCTTGATCAGGTTGAGATGGTGTGGCTGCACCGAGTACTGATCGGCGCGGGTGATGCGGCCGGGGGCCAGATCGGCCTGGAGGGCGTCCATGGTGAGAAAGGCGAAATCCGCGCCCATGGCATGACGATGGGCATCGGCCACCAGATCGCCCAGGGCCGACTCGCCGGCCTCGTTGGTGGCCCTGGTGATCGGACGTGCGGTGCGGGCGATCTCCTGGGCGGCGATGGCGTTGCCGAGCGCCTCGGTGCGTTGCACAAGCGCCGCCACCCTGGCGTCGGGCTGCAGTCCAGTCCCGCGGTCGGCCCAGGTGGTGAGAATGCGGGAGCGGACCAGGGACACCTCGCCGCTGTCCCGGTCAATGGCCAGATCGATGTCGGCATAGCCCGTGCCCTTGGGCCAAGCCTGCGCCACCAGCATCCTGCGGCCGCCGGCATTGTCCACCAGGATGTTGTGAAAGGTGTGGGTGTGGCCGGCCAGAACCACGTCGACCTCGCCGTCCAGCTGCCGGGCGACGTCGGCGATCTCGCCCACCAGGGCGCCGGCCTGGTCCGCGGCATCTTCTTTCGGGTACTGGAAGCCGCCCTGATGGATGACCACGACAAAGGCGTGGATGCCCTCGGCCCGCAGGCGTCGCACCTCCCGGTTGATGGCCTCGGCCTCGTCGAGGATGCGCAATCCCTGCAGATGCTCGGGCGGAAGAAAGGTTCCGGCCTGGCGCAGGATGGCGCCGATGAAGGCGATGCGGACGCCGTCCCGTTCCCGGACCAGGGAGGGCTGGAACAACGGTTGTCCGTCCTCCCGCACCAGGTTAGCGCAGAGGCTGGGAAAGGCAGCGCCCTCGTACGGGTCCTGGAGATAGGGGCCGCCGGCGTGATTGCCGCCGCGGACGAGCCGGAGCATCTCGTCCAGACCCTCGTCCAGTTCATGGTTGCCGGGCACGCCCACCAGGTTGCAGCCCGGGCCGATGCGGCCGCCGGTGCGGCACTCGTCGTTGCCCATCATATTGAAGAACATGATGCCGGGCTCGTCCTGGAGCACGGCCGACTGCGGCTGGGAGGCGCCGACGTGGTCGCCGGCCTGGACGATAAAGGCGTGGCCGCCGGCCGCGCGCTCGGCCTCCTTGAGATAGCTGACCAGCACCGGGGCGCTGCCCACCGGCCGACCATCCACGGTCAAGCCTGCCGAGATCTGACTGTGGAAATCGTTGATGGCCAGCACCTTGACTGCAACCGCCTGGCGATGCGGCGCCGGATCGCGCCATTCGACCACCCGCTCGGCCAGCTGTCGCAGGTCGGTCTCGCTGCCCGCCTGGGCCATCGCAGCCGCAAGGCCCAGGCCCGCGGCCAGGCCTGCCGCCAGCAGTCGTCGCACCAGATTCTTTGCTGTTGTCGCATCCATTGTTTTTCTCCTGTGCGTCGGATTGTACCGGACCGACGGCAGCGGTGTTCCGCCGTCTCCAGGGTCCGATGTGTTGACGCCCACAAGAAAATCGGTCTGTGTTACGACCAGGTCAGTGATTGGTGAGAATGCTGTCTGGGTATCTTTTTGATTTGATGAGGAAAGAAAGTGCGGTGCGGCAAGGGGAGGGGAAGTGCGTGAGGCAGGCGGCGACTCGTCCGGCCCGAGCCCGGGCGCTGGCCGGAGGCTAACGCAACCCTAACCAAAGACAAACAAAGACAGGCTATGGTGACCCAAACCCTCCTCACCCCACCTCTCGCCCCTTGGGACACAATGGAACAGCAGCCCTCCAAACCCCGGACAAAGAAGCAGCCCGGCGCCGCCGCCATCAACGTTGATGCCCCGGAATGGTACCTGAACCGGGAGCTGACCTGGCTGGCCTTCAACCGGCGGGTGCTGCACGAGGGCCAGGATAGCCGCGTGCCGCTGCTCGAGCGGGTGTTTTTCCTGGCAGTGGTGGGGTCCAACCTGGATGAGTTCTTCATGAAACGCATCGGCGGGCTCAAGCAGCAGGTCGGGGCCGGGGTGCGGGAATTGTCGGTCGATGGCCGCCTGCCCCAGGAGCAGATCGATGCCTGCGCCCTGGAGGTCCGTGACCTGCTCCGGCAGCAGGAGGACCTGGAGACGGAACTGCTGCGGCTGCTGGCGCGGAGAAAGATCCACATCATCCCCTACGCCGATCTCAGCCTGGCGGAAAAATCGCTGGCCGAGCGATACTTCCTCGACCAGGTCTATCCCCTGCTCACACCCCAGGGCATGGACCCGGCCCATCCCTTTCCCTTCATCTCCAACCTGTCGATCAACCTGCTGGTCAGCGTCCGCTACCCGGACAGCGACCACAGCTTTCTCAACCGCATCAAGGCGCCGCTGGGTGAAGAGCTGCCGCGTTTCCTCCGCTTCGGCGAGGGCGCCAACTTCATCACCCTGGAGGATCTGATCGGCAACAATCTGGAGACGCTCTTTCCCGGGATGGTGGTCGAGACCTGCGAGACCTTCCGCGTCACCCGCAACGCCATCACCGAACCCAGTCAGGAACAGGCCAATGACCTGCTGCAGGTGATCGAAAGCGCCCTGCGCGAACGGAAATTCGCCGAGATCGTGCGGCTGGAGGTGGGCTGGGGCATGCTGCCGGAACATCGGGGCATGCTGGCCGCGGAACTGGAGGTGGACGAGGAGGGCGACGTCTTCGCCATTGACGGCATTGTCGGCAAGCGCGACCTGATGGAGATCGCCCGTCTCGATCGGCCCGAACTGCGCTACCCGCCGCATCAGCCGCTCGACCACCCCGACCTGCTCGACACGGAGGCCAACATCTTCCACCTCATCCGCAAGCAGGGTTCGATCCTGCTGCAACATCCCTATGAGTCGTTCGACTCCACGGTGGAGCGGTATCTGCGCGAGGCCAGCATCGATCCCAAGGTCCGGGCGATCAAGATGACCCTGTACCGCACCGCCGGCAAGTCGCGGGTGATCGAGTACCTGATCGACGCGGCCCGCAACGGCAAGCAGGTGGCGGTGGTGCTGGAGCTCAAGGCCCGTTTCGACGAGCAGGCCAACATCCGCTGGGCCAGGCGTCTGGAGGAGGCCGGCATCCACGTCACCTACGGCGTAGTCGGGCTGAAGACCCACTCCAAGGTGATCTTCGTGATTCGCAGGGACTATGATGGTCTGCGGCGCTACGCCCACATCGGCACCGGCAACTACCACGCGGGCACGGCCCGGATGTACTGCGATCTCGGCCTGTTCACCTGCGACCCGGACATCGGCGCCGACCTGACCGAACTGTTCAACTACCTGACCACCGGCTACACCCCGATGCGCCGCTACCGCGCCCTGCTGCCCTCGCCGCGGCTGCTGAAAAAGGCTCTCTTGCAAAAGATCGAGCGCGAGATCAAGGGGCACGGGCCCGACCGGCCGGGGCTGATCCAGCTCAAGGCCAACGCCCTCGAGGACCGCGACCTTGTTGCCGCCCTCTACCGGGCCTCCCAGGCCGGGGTGCGGGTCGATCTGCTCATCCGCGACACCTGCCGCCTGCGGCCGGGAATCCCGGGTCTGTCGGAGAACATCCGGGTGTTCTCGCTGGTGGGGCGTTTTCTTGAGCACACCCGGCTGTTTTACTTCCGCAACCAGGGCGAGGAAGAGTATTTCATCGGCTCGGCCGACCTGATGCAGCGCAACCTGGAAAACCGGGTGGAGGTCTGCGTGCCCGTGACCTCGCCTCGGCTCCGCGCCGAACTGCGGCAGCTGCTTGACCTGCAGCTGGGCAATACCCGCAACGTCTGGGAGATGCAGGCGGACGGCAGCTCTATCCAGCGCTCATCCACCGCCCGCGACGGCGCGGTCTGCATCCATCGCACCCTGATCGACCGGGCCAAGAAACGGTTGACTGCCTACCAGCGCGCCGGCCGCAAGAAAAAGACCGGCGATAGAAAAAAGGGGTAGGAGACACGATCCTTCCCCGCTTATGCGGATCGAGTCATCGACCGGCTCGGTTGGGTCCAGAGTGTTTCGCCCGCCGTCGTGACGGTTGCCCGTTCCTTTTCGCGAACCAAGCGGTAAACGCTCCAGCTAGAGCCGAGTCCCCCTCCAGCCGCGTCCCACCACCTGTCCTGATCAGCATCCCCGCAAAATCCCCCGGTGAATTCCAGTAAATTCCGGGGACAGTTTATACTATTGAATCCCCATGGGACTTCCTCTTCGCGTCGTTTTTTTCGGTCGCAGTATCCTGGTAAGGGTGCTCTTGAGTTGATCGGGCGGGAATTGCTTGACCTGGTGTAGTCGAACGTTTACAGTTTGGCCATGATTACAGTGAAGACTACGCCAGAGTTCGATTAATCGATGGGCAGCATTAAGGACCGGATAACGCACATCCGTTTGGCCCGACGTCTTGATCGGGCGAGCAGGGCAATCTTGGCGACGTGAAGCAGGTGGGAGAAGGCGTGTTTGAGATGCGCGAGCACTTCGGCCCTGGATGGAGGATGTACTACGCCTGGCGTGGTCGGATGTTGATAGTTATGTTGGGCGGCGGCGACAAATCAACCCAGGCCGCCGACATTGCCCGCGCCGTAAAAATGGCCGAGACAATGGAGGAGTGAACAATGGAAAAGAAGATAAAAATTTCTGAACTGCCAGACTTTGATATGGCCCAGCATCTCAACAGCGAGGAAGATATTGCCGCCTATCTGTCGATTGTGATCGAAGGCGGAGACACCTCCGAGTTGGCCCACGCACTAGGTGTTGCCGCCAAGGCGCGCGGCATGAGCGAGGTGGCGAAAAAGGCCGGCATCACCCGCGAAGCGCTCTACAAGGCCCTGCGTCCCAACGCAAGTCCGCGGTTCGACACCATCAACAAAGTGTGCCAAGCCCTTGGGGTTAAACTGGAGGCGCGGCCGGTACACGGATGATGAGGGGCGCCCAACGCTCACAAATCCCGACAAATTCCGGCGACAGTTTATCCAATAGAATCCCCACAGGACTTCCTCTTCGGGCCGGGTTTTTTCGGTCGCAATGTTCTGGAAAGGGTGCTCTCGAGTTGATCGACAAACCCTTGCCCACCCAAGGGGCGGCCTGTCCGTTCATGTCGATGCAGGACATCGACTTCATCAGGAGAGGACAGTTGCAAAAAATCCTGCCAGTTGGGAACCATTTCAAGCAATGGAGCCACGTGAGTGAGCGTGTCGTTCTCACCGGCAAGATGCGCCCGAGCGCTGCTCCAGGGATACTCGTCTGGATCGCGAACAAGATTCGCGGCGACAGGGTTCATTTCAATATACCGTGCCGTTGACAAGAGATAGCTTTCATCCATGGGAAAGGAGGCAAATCGTTCCTGCCACAGGTGTCCCCGCCATTGTTCGCGGAAATTGATGCGCCGGGTATACCGCCGATGCGCCTCGCCAATGGCGCGAGCAAGGCCTTCGGGGGTAGTCGGCACGGCGATGAGGTGAACATGGTTTGGCATCAGGCACCAAGCCCAGATGGCGACGGTATGGGCATGGCACCACTCCGCCATCAACTCGACATAGGCGTGGTAATCATCGTCACAAAAAAAGGTTTGTTGACGGCGATTTCCCCGCTGGGTGACGTGGTGGGGACAGCCAGGGACGATAACTCTTGCGATTCTTGCCATGATTGAAGGATATACAGTCGGTGCACCGGCATCAATGTTAAATATACTGTCCCCGGAACTCCCCGATGGCGACCAACTGACCTAATTCGGGGTGCTTGTCGGGCAGCACTGTGGCGGCCTGCTTTTGCAAGGCTTCGAAGACCAGGAGGAATTGTTCGAGGCCCCGCTCGTTCATGGCTTCGAAGTGAACCATAGACCTAT
>CAZFPV010000100.1:0-7101 GCA_964521155.1 uncultured Desulfobulbus sp.
CCACTACACTGGCCATGTGCGCTCCATGTCTTCAACGACGACAGCGGTCCCCGGCCGGGTTTCCGGCCGACGCCAACTCTGAATTTAACCTGACTAGATTAGCAGATATTCTTGACAAAGTCAAACAGGAGCGCTCCGGTACCGAAAACCACCAGCCAACCATTTGGTATGATGACATAAAACAAAAAGCCCCGCCGGCCTGACGCCGGCGGGGCTGGGCATTGCTCCCGGATTTGGGACCTTCTCAGTTATATGAGGTCTTCAGCACCATGTCCTTGCGCGAGGCCGGATCGTAGATGCCTTTTGCCTCGGCCTTCTTGAACCACTCCTGCTTCAGTCCGTTGAGAAAGGTTTTCTTTTCCTCGACCAGCTTGGCATAGTCCATGCCCACCAGGGCCTGGGCCTTTTCCTTGGTGGAAAAATCGGCGCTGACAAAATCAGCGGCGTTGCGCTTGGCCAGCACAATCCGCAGTTTCAGACGGGCGTCCTGGCCCTTGTTGATGGCGCCGGCCAGCGTCCGCAGGATCTCCTCAGGCGCGTGGAAAAAGGCGCCATGACCGGCAACGGCATAGTCCCAGCGCCACTGGCCGTGACGAATGTCCTGCAGGGCCGCTTTCATCTCCTCCTCGGTGGCGCCCAGTTCCCAGGCCTTGGCTGCCTCAAGATGGGCCTTGGCGAGGATGTCGGTGGCCAGCTTGGCCAACTCGTTCTTGCGTGCCAGCTTGCGCTCGATCACCTCGCGGAATTCCTTCTCCGATCCCTTGTGGCAGTTGAGGCAGGTGTTGCCGATATTGTCCAGCGGGCTGCCCACCTTGTGGCTGCTGTACTTCACCCCGCCCTCGCGGACGTACGGCATGTGACAGTCGGCGCAGGCCAGGCCGTTGCGAGCGTGCACGCCGGTGACATAGGTCTCGTAATCCGGATGCTGGGCCTTGAGCATCGGGGTTTTGCTCAGCTGATGGGTCCAGTCGGAGAAACCGTAGCTGTCATAGTATTCTTCCATATTCTCAGCGGCCAAGCCCTTGTTCCAGGGGAAGGTGACCACGCCAGCGGTCTTCTTCTCGCCCTTGTCCTCCCATTCGGTCTTCTTGAAATAGTACTCCGAATGGCATTGGGCACAGACCAGGGAGCGCATGTCCTGATGGGTGATGTCAGCGACCTTGAGGCGGCCTTCCGCCTCGAGCCCTCGCTTGAGATACTAGCGGGTCAGGGTCAGCTTCATGGTCTTGTTGTCGTGGCAGTCGCCGCAGCCGATGGTGTTGACCACTTCGTCGCCGTACTTGGCCCACTTGCCGGTGAAATACTCCATCTCTCCGTCCCGCTTGATCAGCCGGGGCACGTCGGGGGACTTGCAGGTCCAGCAGGCGGTGGGCAGCGGCCCGGTTTTGCCGTCCACCGGGGCGCCGGTGCGCAGGGTGTTGATGTTGTCTTCCAGAGCGTAGTAATGGCCACGTGGCTTGTTGTAGTCCTTGGAGAACGGATAGCCGGCCCACATGACCACCAGGGCGGGATCCTCCTTGAGGACGTCGTCGATCCGATCGCTTTTGCGCGTCTGCATGTAGGTGTCGTACTGCCGAGGATAGAGTTTGCCCCACTCCGAGGCGCGGGTTTCCCCATCCTTGACCGCCGGAACCGCGTTGATTGCCTGCTGCTCCGCCTTGTTCTCCTTGATCGACATGGTCAGCAGCAGCATTGGCGCCAAGACGAGCACGCTGAGGATGATGACGAGTGTTGATTTCTTCATGAACATTCTCCTGGTTGAAAGTGGCCTAGAGCGTCTTGACTGTGAAATTTTCCTGGGTCGCGGTCAGATTGCGCATGGTCCCGTGCGGCACGCCCCGATGGCATTCCCAGCAGCGGCGACCCATCTGCACCGTGGCGTCGCCCTTCTTGTCGTAGATCTGGCTGTTGGCCAGCATCTGCGACACCAGCTCCTGATGACAGGAGATGCAGTTGTTCTGGATTCGGGCCGCAGCGTCGTCGGTGATGCGCAGGTTATACCCGTAGGTCTTCAAGGTCATGGCCAGCGAGTGGCGGTAGCCGTCCCGCGACTTGGCCAGCATCTTGTTGACGAAGGTGTCGCGCGGCAGATGGCAGTCGACGCAGGTTGCGCGGGTGCGGTGCGAACTGTGCTGCCAAGTCTCGTACAGGGTGGTCATCGGATGGCAGTTGACGCACACCTTGGGGTCACTGGACAGGTAAGACAACGCCATGGACTCGTGCACCAGGTTGGCGAACACGCCGACAACCGCCAATACAGCAACTATTGCCAGATATTTCATAACATTATCGGCCTCCAAACGCAGGTCTTCGCCCACATTCAATTCCCGGTTGCAGCAGGGGTTGCCCCTGCCGGCCTCGTTCCATGTGCCTCATGCGCTCCTGTTCACCTCCTCTGGGCTGACTGTTGCACGGGTTCAAACCGTAACCCGACTCGAAACGCTACCAATCGGTAACGCAAAACCGTTCCGGCCGATACCACGCCGTAACAGCGGCGCCACCTTGCGGCCTTTGCCGATGCGGCCGGGCAATCCTTCCGCGCCGAACTTCGACGGGATAGACGCCGCCGACCCCCATGCCGCCGAATAGTTCCTCCCTCTCCTTATGCATTTTTTTTGCCCTCCTGGCCACGAAAATGTAGAGTATGTTCCACGTGAGATGCCGGCGTCTCTCGGCCAACAGGAGAAACAGTGATGGAACAGCCAGTTACCTCGCCGCGGATGCGGCGGGAAGCCCGCACCGTGGAACTGATGATCCGGCGCTTCTGCCGGGACACCCACCACCCCGAGGGCGAGCTCTGCAACGAGTGCCGGGATCTGCTCGCCTACGCACGCAAGCGGCTCGCCGCCTGCCCCTTCCAGGCGAAAAAGCCCACCTGCGGCAACTGCGCGGTCCACTGCTACCCCCCGGGCATGCGTGCAAGAATCAGGGCGGTGATGCGCCACTCCGGGCCGCGCCTGCTGTGGACCAACCCCTGCCTGGCCCTCATGCACCTGCTCGACGGCCTGCGCAAACCCCGCCCCAGAGGCTGACGCCGCCGGCGCTTGACACCTCCGGCCAAATCCCGTAAGTTCAGAGCCTGCCTCGACCAGCCATCACCCCACGCCAACCCCCTCTTTCAGGTATCTCGCCATGTTCGGCATCGGCCTTCCGGAATTGATCGTCATCTTCGCCGTCGCCCTGATCGTGGTCGGCCCGGACAAACTGCCCGGCCTGGCCCGCTCCCTGGCCAAAGGTATGGCGGAGATGAAGCGCACCCTGCATCAGGTCAAGGACAGCCTCACCCAGGAGGGCGAGGTGATCGATTCGGTGCAGAAGGAGCTGAAGACCACTGCCGAGGAACTTCGGGCCAAGATGACCGACGCCGGCCCCGAGGTCTGGCAGCTGCCGGACGGCAAGGAACAGGAGCCGCAGAGCGACAAAGGGGTGATCGACCTGGAGCCAGTATCCACCTACCCTGCGGTTGCGGCCCATCCCCTGGAGGCCGCCGTTGATTCCGGAACATCAAGCACTGGCAACGGCGCAGATGACGCCCCGGGCGATGCCGCTCAGCCCGCCTCCGAAGTGGAAGCGCCAAACGCGCCGCCAGCCCCCTCGGCCGACGCGGATAGCGCCGCTGCACCTACCCCGCCCCGAGCGGCATGATCGGCGTCCTCGATCACCTCCGACCGCACCAGGAAGAGCTGCGCCGCCGTCTGGTCCGCTGCTGTCTAGTCCTGACCTTGACCAGCACCGTGGCCTACATCTTCAAGGACCGGATCGCGGCCCTGTGCATGCAGCCGCTGTACCGCGCCTACCCCCAGCTGGGCAAGCTGGTCTACACCAATCTGCCCGAGGCCTTTCTCAGCTATATCAAGCTCTCCCTGCTGGTCGGTTTGCTCGCCGCCTTTCCTTTCGTTCTCTACCAGATATGGATGTTCGTCGCCCCCGGTCTGCTGGAGAAGGAAAAACAGCTGGTCCGGCGAATCGTCCTCTGGGCCAGCCTGCTGTTCACCGCCGGCGCAGGCTTCGCTTTCGCCGTCGTCCTGCCGCGCATGCTCCATTACTTCATGAGCTACGCCGGCCCCAACCTGCAGCCCATGCTCAAGCTGGGCCTCTACCTGACCTTCACCGCCCGCATGCTGCTCGCCTTCGGCATCGCCTTCCAGATCCCCTTTCTCATGGTCATGGCGATGCGGGCCGGCCTGTTCAGCCGGGATCACTTCACCCGCAAGCGACTGTATTTCTACCTGGCCATCGTGGTTCTGTCCTTTCTCCTGGCCAGCGGTGAACTCACGGCCACCGTGCTCCTCTCCCTGCCCCTGTTCGCCCTGTACGAGGCCGGCATCCTCGCCGGCCGGGTGTTCGGCGCAAAAACCGAGATTGCCCAGTCCCCCGACGGCCAGTAACAGCCCGCCCGTTTCCGATTCCATGTGCGCCGCCATCCCCTGAGATAGACCCATGCCGACAGCCCTTGCCACCGCCTCCCATCGTCGCCTGCAGTTGCTCGGCTGGCTGGCGGTCTTTGGCTCGGCCCTGTTTTTCTATCTCTCCACCGCCGTCATCAGTTGGGGCCTGCCCCATGTCCAGATCAGCGCCCCCTATTATGTGTTCGCCCGTTTCGTTCTCGGATTTGCCGTGGTCAGCCTGACCATGCTCATCCAGCGGCAGCAGCTGGTCTGCAACCGGTACCACTACATCATCGGCCGGACCGTGACCAACACCGTGGCGGTCTACTGCTTCTACCGGGCGGTGGAGGTCGGCTCGGTGGCCAGCGCCAACATCCTCAACATGACCTACCCCCTCTTTGTGGCCCTGTTTTCCTGGGTCATGATCCGCGCCCAGCGGGACGTCTTCGCCCTGGCGGTGGTCGCCGCGGCCTCGGTGGGCATCTGGCTGATCCTCGATCCGGGCAGAATCGACGCCGGCTGGAACAACAGCTGGGGCCTGTTGTCCGGCTTCTTTGCCGGCTTCTCCATCATCTACCTCAATCTCAGCCGCAAGCACCACGACTCGCAGACCATCCTTTTTTACATGTTCGGTCCGGGCGCCCTGCTGATGCTGCCCTTTTTCCACCAGTCCCTGTTCTGGCCGAACGGGACCGAATTCCTCTTCCTGCTGGCCTGCTCGGTGTTCGGCGTACTTGGCCAGTACCTCCTGACCTACGGGTTTCTCTATGTGACCGCCGTCGAAGGCGCGGTCATCAGTTCCTCCCGCATCCTGCTGGCCGCCCTGATGGGCCCTGTCCTGGTGGCTGACCCACCCATGACTGCCACCGGCTGGCTGGGCGCCCTGATCATCTTCGCCGCCAACATTGCCCTGGCCCTGCGTCCGGCCAAGGTCCTGCCGGTTTCCGATTGAACCAGGAGCAAGATCCCCTCTCACCGTTCCTCGCCCCAGGCGTTTCCTGACCAGCATCGCTACACTCCGCGGTTGCCGAGAAACTGCGCGAAATTGCGTCTTGATCTAAGCTCCAAGCAGGCGCTGCGCCACAAACACAGCCGAGGAGGCGCTGCCAGCGCGTCTACCCCGGTTGTGTTTGCCATGGTGTAGCTTGGCCTGCGGAACAGTGACCGAAGCACCACGAAGTGGCGGTCCGACCCGTGACGCTATCCTCATCTTTCAATATCCTGCCGGGGAACTCCGCTGCACTGGCCAGGCGAAACACGGTGTCTTTTTTCCATCCCCCCTTGACTTGCCCAGGCGATTTCCCGATAATACAGCACGCTCCCTGAAAGCCTTCCCTTCGCATGAGCTGCCAGAACATACAAACCCTTCATTCGTCGCCAGCGGGACGCTCCTGGTGGCGAGAACAGAGCCGCCAAACCGATCGACACGAGTGACGCAAGGGTTGCGTGGCCGTTGTCGGTTCCTTTTCAATCCTTGCCAAGGAGTGTGTCAGTGTGAATAACCTCAAACTGGGCGTCAAGCTGATCGGCGGTTTTTTCCTCACTGCCCTGATTGTTCTGATCGTGGGCCTGTTTTCCATTCTCCAGCAAGGTAACCTGGGCAAGGAAACAACCAGGCTGGGCAAGGATGCCCTGCCCGCAGTGGAAAAAATCCTCACCGTGAAAAGCGAGGCCTCGGGCATTGCCGCCATGATGCGAGCCCTGCTGACTCCGTACGTCACTGCCGAACAGCGTGAATCAATCCACAAGGAACTGCTGGAACGGCGCAAGGTCTACGGCGCGGCCCGGGACCAGTTCAAGGAGTTGCCCATCTTCAAAAAGGTGGATACGGACTGGCAGGTCTTCACCGACAATATCACCAAATGGGCCGGGGTTAACAACCAGGTGGTGGACCTGTCCAAGGAACTGATCGCCATGGACATGACCCAACCGGATACCCTAAAATTCCACATGGCTGATTTTGAAATCGCCCACAACAGCCTGCTTGCCAAGGTCGGAAAGCTCTTGCTGGTCAACGCCCAGTTCGAAGGCGGCGCCGACGACACCGCCTGTTCCCTGGGCAAGTGGATGCAGAACATGGATACAAAAAATCCGCAGATCATCGCTCTGGTCAACGAACTCAAGCCAGCGCATGCCCAACTGCATGCCAATGTGGCCGAGATCAAACGGCTGGCCGCCAGCGGGCAGACAGACGCGGCCAAAGATATCCTGGATAAAAAACTGTTTCCGGCTTCCGAGCAGGTCTTTGCCAAGGTTCGCCAGATGTCGGCCTTGTCCGAGAGCGCCTATGAAAAGTTCGCCACCATGAACAGGCTGATCCTCAAGGAAAGCGCCGTCTTCCAGACCAACACCTTTGCCGCCATCGACAAGATGGTGCAGCACTCGATCAAGGATGCGGAGGAGACCGTGACCTCGGCCCAGGCCACAGCCAACCGGGGCCGCACGATCACCATCGCCTTTGTGGTCGCCGGTTTTGCCGTGGCCCTGGCCCTGGGACTCCTGCTGACCCGCCTGATCACCAGGCCGCTGTTCAAGGGCGTGGACCTGGCCCGGGCCATGGCCGGGGGCGACCTGACCAAGACGCTTGACGTAACCCAGAAGGACGAGATCGGCGTCCTCTCCCAGGCCCTCAACGACATGGCCGTCAACCTGCGGCGAATGTTTGGCGACATCAATGCCGGCGTGGTCACGGTCGGCGAGTCTTCGGTGCAAC
>CAZFPV010000101.1:0-7069 GCA_964521155.1 uncultured Desulfobulbus sp.
GGATACCTGCGGGGCGGGGCCGGCTACCGGCTGGGCACCATGGAGTTGGACGGAGGCGCCTATGACTGCCCCCGGCCGGTGTTCGGGGCCTGCGGCGGCGCGGTCCTGTATCGGCGCGAGCTGTTTACCCGCATCGGCTGGTTTGACGAGGAGTTCTTTGCCTATCTCGAGGACGTGGATCTCAACCTGCGGGCCAACCGGGCCGGTTGCCGCTGTTGGTATGCGCCGGAGGCGCGGGTCTTTCACATCGGTTCCGCCACCACGGGCTCGAAGTTCAACGACTTGACCATCCGCCTCTCCACCCGCAACTCGCTCTACGTCCTCGCCAAGAATTACCCTGCGGTCCTGCTGCTGCGCTTTGCCCCGGTAATCGCCGTCTATCAGCTGTGCTGGCTGCTGTTTACGATCAATAAGGGGAAGGTGTGGTCCTACCTGGCCGGGATGTGGGCCGCGTTCCGCGGTCTGCCCCGGATGCGGCGTACGTACCGCCACCGAAGACAGGACGAAATCTCGGTGGCCGAATTTGCCGCCATTCTCAACCGGGCCGAGCGGGACGCGGTCGATTCGATCATGCGCCGGCGCACAGCCTTGGGACAGGGCAACGGTCTGTTGCAGCTCTACTGCCGCCTGTTTCTCTGAGTGCGCATGGCTCGAATTGCCGTCATCGTCGTCACCCACAATTCGGAGCCATACCTGGACCGGTGCCTGCAGGCCGTGCGCGCCCAGACGGGCGAACCGCATCTGACCGTGGTCGACAGCGGCTCCGCCTCGACCGCCTATCTGGAAGCCATTGAGGCGTCGGGTCAGAGCAAGCTCATTCGCACCGGCAACATCGGGTTTGCCCGGGCCAACAACCTGGGCTATATCGGCTGCCCCGAGGAAGCAGAATTCGTCGTTTTCCTCAATCCCGACGCCTTTGTCGGCGAGGGGGTCTTCGCCCGCGTCATGGAGGTTATGACTGCGCACCCGCGGGTCGGCTGCCTCAGTGGGCGGCTGCTCGGCTATGACATCGCCGCCGGCCAGCCCACTGGCCTGATCGACTCGGCCGGCGTCTTCCGCCGCTGGTATGGCCGCTGGTACGACCGCGGCCAGGGCGAGCCGGACCGAGGACAGTACAATGCGGAGGAAGAGGTTCCCGCCGGTTGCGGCGCGCTGCTCTTCTGCCGCAGGGCAGCGCTCGATCAGGTGTCCCTGGCCGGCCGCGGCGTCTTCGACCCGGGGTTTTTTCTCTACAAGGAGGATATCGAACTGAGCTTGCGTCTGCGCGCCGGCGGCTGGACGATCCTCTACCATCCGGAACTCACGGCGCATCACTGCCGGGGCTGGAACCCGGACCGGCGTGCCATGGCCCGCGACCAGCGCCTCGCGGCGGCGGCCAGCGAGGTGCTGCTGTATCGCCGTCACCCCTCAATGTACATGCTCTGGGCGCTTGCCAAATATCTGCTGGTGCGATGGCTCAATTGCTGAATCAGGAAGAGCCCATGACCGGGCCGCAGGGCAGGGGCGGAATTTCGATCATCATTCCCACCCTCAACGCTGCGCCCTGGCTGGAACGGCTGCTGACCATGCTGGCGAGTCAGACCGTCCGGGCGGATGAGATCCTGATCGTCGATTCCGGCTCCACCGACGGATCGCTTGAGATTATCCGAGCGCATGGGGTTCGTTTGATCGAGATTGCCAAGGAACAGTTCGATCACGGCGGCACCCGCGCCATGGCCATGGGCAAGACCACGGGTGACCTGGTGGTCTTTCTGACCCAGGACGCCATCCCTGCCAGCCGCGAGGCGCTCGCCCGCCTGATCGCGCCCTTTGCCGCCAATTCGCAACTTGCCGCCGCCTACGGCCGTCAGTTGCCGAGCCCGGACGCCAACCCCTTCAGCGCCCATCTCCGTCTGTTCAACTACCCGCCCAAGGACAGCCTGCGTTGCTGGCAGGACCGCGAGCGATTTGGCTTCAAGACCATCTTCATCTCCAATTCCTTTGCCGCCTACCGCCGCACCGCGTTGGAAGAGGTCGGCCTGTTTCCGGAAAAGCTGCTGTTTGGCGAGGATACGGTGACGGTCGCCCGGTTGCTCGAACGGGGCTGGTGCGTCCAGTACGTCAGCGGAGCAGCAGTCTATCATTCCCACAACTACAGCCTGTGGCAGGATTTCAAGCGCTACTTCGATATCGGCGCCCTCCATGCCCTGGAGTGGCGCATCTTCGCGCCCTACGGCGCACCCACCGGGGCCGGGAAACGGTTTGTCCGCTCCGAAATCGCTTTTCTTCTGGCCCAAAAACGGTATATGCTCATCCCCCAAAGCCTTGTCCGCAACGGCTTGAAGCTGGCCGCCTATGCCCTGGGCAGACGTCATGGCCGATTGCCCAGATCGCTGGCCAGGGCGCTGAGCATGCACCCCCGCTGGTGGTAATGACCGCATAACGAGCTGTATCGATGGCCCCTCTGCTTTCCTGGAATCTGCGCGAGCGCAGCTCCTTTATTTACCGCCTGCTGCACCTCTTTGACTGCGCCCTGGTCTGTTTTTTCCTGTGGTTGTGCGTCACCCTGTACAAGGTGCCCTGGAGCCCCTACTACACCCGCCTGGAGTGGATAGTGCTGGCGGCAAGTTTCTTAAGTTTCCACTCCTTTCAACTCTATCGGTCCTGGCGGGGCTGGAAGTATTACCGCGAGTTTCTGGTCATTATCAAGGCCTGGGCTGTGGTCATCGGAGTGCTGCTGTCCTATTTCTTCCTCTTCAAGATCTCCGAAGCCTACTCGCGGGTGGTGTTCATCGCCTGGTCGATGACCACCCCCTTTCTGATTTTTCTTACCCACCTGATCGTACGCAAGATCCTGCGCGTCTACCGCGCCCAGGGCAAGAACATCCGCCACGCGGTCATTGTCGGCGCCGGCGACCTGGGGGTGCGGATGGCCAGACGGATCGAGGGCATCCCCTGGGCCGGGATCGATGTGGTCGGCTTCTTCGACGATAAGCTGGAGTCCAGGGAGAATCTGGTCGATCTGGACAAGCCCCTGTTCGGCAGGACCGACGAGGTGCAGGATTTTCTCAGGGGCAATGACATCGATTACGTCTACATCGCCCTGCCCATGCGGGCGGAGCGCAAGATATTCAAGATCCTGCACGAATGCCGCGACCTGGGGGCGCAGATTTTTCTCGTGCCCGACATCTATATTTTCGGCCTCCACCACGCCGAGATCCAGTCGCTGGGCGATATCCTGGTGCTCAGCTTCAATCCGGACACCGAGTGGAAGCGCAGTTTCGATGTCGTCTTCTCCCTGCTCGCCCTAACCCTGTTCTCGCCATTTTTTCTGCTCATAGCTCTGGCGATCAAGCTCGACAGCCCGGGGCCGGTGCTGTTCAGGCATCGGCGGATCATGGCCACCGGCCGGGAATTCAAGTGCCTCAAATTCAGGACCATGGAGATAGGCGCGGACAAGAAGCTGGAACAGTTGCTGGCCGCGGACCCAGAACTGCGGCAGGAGTGGGAGCAGCACTACAAGCTGAAAAACGATCCCCGGATCACACGCATCGGCCGCTTCCTCCGCCGGACCAGCCTGGACGAGTTTCCCCAGTTCTTCAACGTACTGAAGGGTGAGATGAGTGTGGTCGGGGCCCGGCCCATTGTCGGGCGCGAGCTGGAAGAGTATTACAAGGGCAACGGCGAACAGAGTGCCGGCCGCTACTGCTCGATGAAACCGGGCATCACCGGCCCCTGGCAGGTGATGAAGCGGTCGGATGTTGACAACTATCAGGAGCGGGTGGAACTCGACGACTGGTACGTGCTCAACTACTCGCTCAAAACCGACCTCAAGATCATCGCCAAGACCGTGGTCTGCATGTTCAGCGGCAAGGGAGCCTACTGATCTCGCCCACGCCGGCGCCAATTTTCCCCTGGCGTTTGTCCGACTCGTGTTGCCTTCCCGCCCCGAATGATTATTATAGGAGCGGAAAACCCCATCGAGACAATCCCTTCATCAGGAGCAACAGACATGCAGACCCAGATCGGAACGCAGACCATGACCGTGGCCAAAGCGAGGCAGGAGGCCTCGACCGTCTTTCTGGCCAAGGTGTTCAACTGGATGGCCATCGGCCTGGCCGTGACCGGCGGGGTTGCCTTTCTTGCCGCCCAGACAGGATTGGCGCTCACCCTGGTGAGCAGCCCCTTGTTTTTCATCCTGGTGCTGGCCGAACTGGGCATGGTGTTTTACCTGTCGGCCCGCATCGACAAGATTGAACCCGGCGCCGCCACCGGCCTGTTTCTCGGCTACTCGCTTCTCAACGGCCTGACCCTGTCGGCGATCTTCCTCGCCTATACCCATACCTCCATCGGCGGCACCTTTCTCATCACCGCCGGCATGTTTGCTGCCATGGCGGTCTACGGCATGGTGACCAAGCGCGACCTCTCGGGAATGGGATCGTTCCTGTTCATGGGCCTGGTCGGCATCATCCTCGCATCCATCGTCAATATCTTTCTCAAGAGTTCGGGGCTGTACTGGATGATTTCCGGGATCGGGGTGCTGGTCTTTGTCGGCCTGACCGCCTATGACGTGCAGAAGATCAAGGATATCGGCGAGCAGGGCATCATGGAGCAGGGCGAGGTCGCCATCCAGAAGGGGGCAATCATCGGCGCTTTGGCCCTGTATCTCGACTTCATCAACCTCTTTCTCATGCTGCTGCGCTTTTTCGGCGGCAGCCGCGACTGAACGAGGCTTCATTCTTTTTCCTGCCCGGCAGGGGGGCGCTACGCCGGCCCCCTGTCTTGTTTTTCCGCGGTTTTTCGCCCCCCTCTTTTTTCTGCTTGACGCATATAAACGGACATTATAATGTCGTTCAATTTTATTGTTTCCAGCCGGGGTCAGGGTTGGACAGGTAGAGAAGCGCACATGGTTCATGTGTCATCGATCAAGTTCTGGGAGGTATAACGCTATGTCTGTGTATGTTGTTGGTCACAAAAGTCCGGATACCGATTCTGTTACCGCCGCCATCGCCTACGCCGAATTGATGAAGGCCAAGGGTGAGGATTATGTTCCCGTGATGCAGGGCAAGCTGAACCCGGAGACGGAGACGGTTCTGAAGCAGTTCGGTTTCGCCGCCCCCGAGATCATGACCGACGCGACCGGCAAGAAGGTCGCCCTGGTTGATCACAGTGATCTGGCCCAGGCTCCGGACAACCTGTCCGCAGGCGAGGTCGTGGCCGTGGTCGATCATCACAAGATCGGCGATGTCACCACCAATCAACCCATCTTCTTCTGCAACATGCCGGTTGGCTGCACCTGCACCGTGCTCAAGGTCCTGTACGATCTGGACGGAGTCAAGATCAACCCCAAGGTTGCCGGCCTGATGCTCTCGGCCATCCTCAGCGACACCGTCAATTTCAAGTCCCCGACCTGCACCGACGCCGACAAGAAAGCGGTCAAGGAACTGGCCGAGATCGCCGGCGTCAAGGACACCGACGCAATCTTCATGGAGATGCTCAAGGCCAAGAGCGCCGTTGCCGGCGTTCCCCCCATGGAACTGCTCCATCGCGACTACAAGGATTTCGACATGAAGGGCAAGAAGGTCGGCGTGGGCCAGCTCGAGCTCGCCACCCTGGATCAGGTTGCCGACATGCGTGAGGCCCTGTATGCGGCCATGAAAGAGCAGAAGGGCAGCGAGCGGCACAGCGTGCTCCTGATGCTTACCGACGTGGTCAAGGAAGGCACTGACCTGATGGTCATCTCCGATGATCCGGCCATGATCGAAGGCGCTTTCGGGGCAAAACTCTCCGGCAACTCCATGTGGATCGATGGCATGATGAGCCGCAAGAAGCAGACCATCCCCAACCTGCAGAAGGCATTCGGCTGCTGATCGATCGCACCCTGCAGTTCAGCTGTGCAAAGGCTGCCCATTGGGGCAGCCTTTTTTATTGTCGAAATGCCCCCACCGCCTTTGCGCGATGGGGCATTGTTCTTGGAATGGTGGCGTGAGCCGGGAGCTACTGCTTGCCCCCTTCCAGGCGGCGCTTGGTCTGCTGCACGATGGCTTCGACCTGGGGATCGTTGGCAACTGAGGGCGACAGGGCGATGAACCGGCCGGCAAAGGTGGTGGTCGGCCGGTCGCCGGATGTCGCAGTGGCCGTGACCATGCCGCTCCAGCGGCCTCGACCGTTCCAGTTCAGCTCCAGCAGGCCGAGGTACCGGCCCCGGCTGTCGGTCTGGGCGATCAGGGTCTGGTTGATGACGATGGGGTGCATGTTGCCGGCCACATGACCGGATTGGAAGAGAAGATCAACATTGCCGTGCGCCCGGGCAATCTCCTTGTTCTCGACAAAGGAGTAGTTGGACAGGAGCACGATCACATCCGCCTTGCCCTCGATCTGGCGCAGGGCCTGGGGCAGGACCTCCTGCCAGGGCAGGACGCGGTATTCCCTGGCCTCCGTTTTTATCACCGTGTGATCGGTGAGCGCCAGAATGGCGAGGCGCAGCCCGTTCACCTCGCGCATGATCCAGGGGGCAAACAGCGGTTTGCGGCTGGTCGGATCGATCAGGTTGAGGGAGAGCCAGGAAAACTCGGGCGGCTTGTGCGACCCGCGCAGAAAGCTCGTGCCTGCGGCCAGATCCCGGTTGCCGATGCCGGCAAAGGCGCCGCCCATGGTTTGATAGGCTTTCAGGATGCCTTCGGCGGTGATCTTCGCCTTGGCCAGGCCTTCCGGCGGCAGGCTGTCCGCCTTGAACAGCAGGTTGCCGCTGTCAAGCACTAGCCCCGGCCTTGCCTGTTTGTTTGCCAGTTCCTTGATGGAGAATGCTTTTTTGGACAGACCGCCCAATTTATTGTTGCCTCAGCCACAGGACTCGAGCTCGCCTAGAATGTCGTTGGCATAGAAGAATCGCAGTTCGGCGGCCCCTGCCTGGGTGCTCAAGAAGAGGATGGCCGCCGGCGCCAGGAGGATGGCCAGCAGCAGGAGCGTTCGTAACGTTTTGTTGTTTCTGTTCATGTCTTGTTTGCCCGTTGTTTGAGGATCTCTTTCCATTTGTTCAGCCGGTCTCGGACGATGGACTCGTAGCCCCGGTTGGTCGGCTCGTAATAGG
>CAZFPV010000102.1:0-2396 GCA_964521155.1 uncultured Desulfobulbus sp.
CGTTGACGTCGACCAACCGATGGTCTCCCGGGGTGCGCAGGCTCATCAGCACCGGGCTGTGGCGAAAGATGGCCTCGAATCGTTGCTCCGCTTCCAACTCGGGACGCAGGTCGCGGCAGGCGGCGAAGAGACAGGGCGTCCGGTTCCAGGTTCCCGGCCAGATGCGGGCGGCGACCGGGATGGGTTCGCCGCCTTTGGTCTGCAGGGAGATGCGGTATTCATCGGTCTCGCCTCGCCGCATCCCGGCAAGCATCCGATCCGCCTCCTGGCGCTGATCCGGAGGGAACAGGTCTGCCAGGTGCAGGCCGGTCAGTTCCAGCTCACCATGGCCCAGGGTCTGCTTGAGCTTGGCGTTGCCGTCAAGGATGCGGCCGTCGGCGTCGGCGACCAGGAGCAGGTCGGTGGTGGAATCGAAAAAGGCGCGGAAATTGGCCTCGCTGGCCTCCAGGGCCTGGCGGCTCTCCTGAATCTGGCGGTCCAGAGCGTGGCGGTGCAGGCTGGTGGCCAGGGCTGCGGCCAGATCACGCTCCGAGACCGGTTTGACCAGGTACCCGTAAGGGGCGGCCAGGGTGGCCTGTTCGATGGTGTGATCCTGGGAAAAACCGGTAAGAAACACGACCGGCACATCGAAAAGGGCATGAATCCGTTTTGCGGCCTCGATACCGTTCATGGCCCCGGCCAGTTCGATGTCCATAAGCACCAGGTCGACCGGATGCTGGCCGACCAGGGCAAGGGCCTCCTCGCCTGAAGCTGCCGGACTGAGCGCGCCGTAGCCCAGACCGATGACCATTGCCTTGAGATGGCTGGCGAGGATGCCATTGTCCTCGACGATGAGCAGGGTGGCTTTAGTCATGACTTACCCCGATCGCATCGGCAAGACCAGAGTCCTCATCTGGTCTCGAAACAGTCAAGGCGGCGTGGCAACGCAGTGTTCATCGGCCCGGGGCGGCTGGAAGTTCGGCTTTGATCAGGGCGGCGATCTCGTCACTAAGGGCGCCGAGGTTGCGCTGCTGCGCCTCTACCCAGGCGTCGTGGCCGGCCCCGGAGGGCTGCTGGGTGTAGCTGCCGCGGCGAACCATCGCCGACCGCTTGCCCTGCGGGTTGATGAGCGTCCAGCGCGCCACCAGCCGCGCCTCCCGTCCAAGCTCGCCATCCATGGCGAGGATGTCCAGGGCCACCTGGAAGGTCGGATTGAGCCGGCGGTCCACCGGATAGAGCAGGACCTGCTCCGTGCCGAGCCGGCCGGCCAGCTGTTCGGCCAGGGCCCGGGCGATGTCCCGGTCGAGATCGCCGGTCCAGCGATGATACTCGCTCAGATAATAGCGGCCGGACTCGCCGCCGGTGGCGATCTGCGACTGCCGCAGCATGTCGGGGACGGTGACCGGGCCGACGCTGAGCACAAGCGTGTTGTCCTGGCCGGTGGTCGTGCCGACGGCCTGGGCCCCGAGCAGGCTGTAGTAGGCGGTCTCGGGCGACTTGGGGCCGCTGCAGGCGGTAGCAATGACTGCGGTCAGGCCCAGGGCGAGGGCGTGCCGAAGGAAACGGATATTATGGCGCACCTTTTTCTTTCTCCTTGCCGAAAATGAGCGATTGCGGCTGTTTTTGCAGGCTGTTGGCCAAGTCGCGGAGCGAGCGCAGGGTCAGGTTGAGCTCGTCCATGGTCTTGCCGGCGTTGAAGAGCAGCGGTGAATCCTTGCCGACCACCCCCTGCAGTTCGGCCAAGGTAGTTTCCAGCGCGGCCAGGGTTTCCTGCAGCTGCGGCGCGGTCTTCTGGTCGAGTTTGTCGGCCAGCCCACCGATCTTTTGCAGGGTGAGCTTGGCCTCCTTGATCACCCCCTGCAGCTCGCTGCCGATCTGGCCAAAGGGGACCTGTTCCAGGTTGTTAGTGATCTTCATCAGATTGTCCTGGAGCCGCTCGAACGAGGCCGGGATGGTCGGCACCACCGGATAGCCGTCGCGCACGACAAAGGTCTCCCTGGCCGCGTCCTGATAAAACCCGAGGTTGACCATCAGCTGGCCGGTGATCAGATTGGCGCTCTGCAACTGGGCCCGCAGGCCCCGCTCCTCTACCAGCCACTTGAGCAGGGCCAGGGCGTCATCGGACGAGGCTGCCGATTTGCCGTTGGCGTTGACCACCCGGATTCGCTCCGGCTCGATGGCTACAATCACCGGGATGCGGAACTTCTTCTCGGCGGCGTCGTATTCCAGATCAAAACTGACCACCTCGCCAAGCTTGGTGCCGAACAGCTCAACCGGAGCGCCGACGCTCAGGCCGCGCACCGACTGATCAAACACCAGCATCCACTGGCGGCGGATGGAGTAGGTCTTCTCCAGGATGCTGGCCCGGTCCGGATAGAGCTTGAATGAGGCGTATTCCCCGGCCTCTTTGCCTGGCT
>CAZFPV010000102.1:2406-7060 GCA_964521155.1 uncultured Desulfobulbus sp.
TCATGGGGCAGGTCAAAGCCGATGCCGCCGCTGACAATGGACACCAGCGACTCGGTGTCGACCTTGAGTTCCTGGGCGTTGAGGGAGACATCCACGCCGCTGGCGATCCAGAAACGGGTGTTTTCAGTGACCCGGAGGTGATGCGGCGCCTCGACGAACACCTGGACGTCCACCGCCTGTCCGTCCTTGCTGAAATCGTAGCTGACCACCTGGCCCACCTGGATCTGCCGGTAATAGACCGGCGAGCCGATGTCCAGTGAACCGAGCCGGTCGGCGTGGAGCCAGAAATGGCGCCCGGGTTGGCCTATGGTGACCACCGGCGGCGTTTCCAGGCCCTGGAAATGGTGGGTGGGTTTGCCCTCCTTGCTCGGGTCGACGCCGATGTAGGCGCCTGAGAGGAGGGTGCCGAGGCCGGAGACCGAGCCGCCGCGCACCTGGGCCCGCACCACCCAGAATCTGGTCTTGTCGGTGAGATACGGCGCGGCGCCCTTGCTCAGCTGGGCCGTTGCCTCGATCTGGTTGGTTTCGCGGTTGAACCCGACCTGGTCCACCCGGCCGATCTCCACTTCCTTGTACTTAATCTTGGTCTTGCCCGCTTCCAGCCCATCGCCGCTGGCAAAGCTGATGGTGATGGTCGGGCCCTTCTCGCTGATGGCCTTGAAACCCAGCCAGCCGCCGATGGCCAGGGCGACGATGGGTACAAGCCAGATGATGGAGAAGCGGCTCTTTTTCTGCGGGGTGGCGTCGGCGGCCAGCTGCCGGGTCTGACGGTGGTCGGTCATGGGGTGTCCTCGATGCTGTCCCAGATGAGACGGGGGTCGAAACTTTCGGCGGCGAACATGGTCAGCACCACCACGGAAGCAAAATAGACCGCGGCCGGGCCGGCCTCGATGGAGGCCACTGCGCCCAGCTTGACCAGGGCGATCAGGATGGTGACCACGTAGATATCGACCATGGACCAGCGGCCGACCATCTCGGTGAGCCGGTAGAGGACGGTACGGTCGCGGGCGCGCCAGGCCGAATGGAAGTGGACGCTCAAGAGAATGAAGATGAGCAGGAACAGCTTGGCGAGCGGCACAAAGACGCTGGCGATGAAGATGATGGCCGCGATCTCCCAGGAGCCGCTCTGCATGAAGTAGATGACGCCGCTGATGATGGTGTCGGGCTGCTTGATGCCAAGGGTGGAAGTGATAGTGATGGGCAGGGTGTTGGCAGGGATGTAGAGGATCAGAGCGGCGCAGATCAGTGCCCAGGTGCGGGCGATGCTGTTGGGCTTGCGGGCATGGACCACGGCGCCGCAGCGGGGACAGCGATGGTCGGCCGGGAGCGTTTCGATGAGCAGCCGGCAATCGTGGCAGCTGACAAAACCAAGCGCTCGGGCGGTCATCGGTGGGGCGCTCATCGGCGGAGGTCCAGCCGTTCCCAGAGCAGGGGCGGAGAGAGGTTGGAGACGGCCCAGGCCATGACCACGATCAGGGCCGCAAACGAGAAGGCCGAGACCCCGGGGATGATGGTTGCCATCTTGCCCAGCTTGACCAGGGCCACCAGGATGCCGACCATGAATACCTCCATCATGCCCCAGGGGGTGATGTGGAGGATCAGGCGGAACACCCGGTGGGCCTGCGGCGCCGGTCGGTCGCCCCAGCGCAGGGGGGCGAGTATATAGAACAGGCCGAGCATCTGCGTAAGCGGCGTCAGCAGGCAGGTCAGCAGCACCAGGGTGGAGAGGCCATAGAGTTCCTGCCGCCACAGCTCGACAATCCCGGAGATCAGGGTGGTTTCCTGAATGAGGCCGCCGCTTTGCATCGCCAGGAAAGGAAAACTGTTGGAGATGGCGAACAGAATCAGGGCGGCGCAGGTCAGGGCCAGGGGGCGGTCGATGGTGTCGTGCCGGTGGCGGAACAGGACCGAGCCGCAGCGGGAGCATAGCTGGGTGGCGCCGGCTGGCGAAGGGAAGCGGTTCAACAGGTCGCAATCCATGCAGGCCACCACCTGCATGGGGGCGTCGCCCGGCGGGGCTGTCATCTCGGTCGGAACTGCGCCGCCTGGTTGGGCTTGGGTTGCTGGTGAAGGTTGCGCGA
Source organism: uncultured Desulfobulbus sp. (assembly GCA_964521155.1). GTDB lineage: Bacteria > Desulfobacterota > Desulfobulbia > Desulfobulbales > Desulfobulbaceae > Desulfobulbus. Next base: position 4,488 of record CAZFPV010000102.1, read on the forward strand.
TGCGTGGGAGATTCATGGAAAGCACGTGGTTGCCATCATGGGACGACCGTGTGGTATGCAAAAGAGCCTGGTGCGGGCCGCGAAAGCAGCAGGCGTTACGATCGCGAAACTGGCTTAGCCTACCATGATTAATTGCCTTGACATAGCCAAAAGTGTTCTCTCCGAAGGAAAATGTAGATGGTGGGAAACTTAGGCTTGCAACCCGGGTCGGACAGGGTCAGAATGTGACCATGAGCAGGGCGTGCCAAAGAACACGGGTGGGCTATCGACGCCTGGCAATTCACGGAAAGTAGGGAGGAGGGATAATGAGAAACGAGAGGCGGGTGTGCGGGGTGGCGAAAACAATGGGACTGCTGACGGCGGTGATCGCCTTGTCCCTTTGCCAGGGTGCGTTTTCAGCCGGGTGGACCGCGGAGTACGAGCAGCCCGGGGAAGTCAGCGCCAGGGCAGTGCTCAAACCCGAACAACTCAAGGGGCCGTATCACACAGTCGAGGACCAGGTGCGGCATGACGGTCTGTTTTACCGGTACACGGTGCAGACGCCCTTTGGCCAGTATGCGCCAGCCTCGACCTTTGCCCTGGATGTGCTTATCAAGGAGTTGAACGCCATTGCGGCCATGCGGAAGGTGGAAACCAAGGATACCGCCGTCGAGTCGCTCAAGGCCAGCGGTGAGAAGACCGTCACCGGCCTGAAGAACCTGTTCACCGAGCCGGTGGATACCCTTGGCGGCGCGGCCGAAGGCATCGGCGACCTGTTTGACCGGGCCAGCCAGACCGTCGGCCGGCGGGAGACCACCGGCGCCGAGGACAGCAAGGTGGCCCAGGCGCTCGGCTTTTCCAAGTCCAAGGGTGAAGTCGCCACTAAATTCGGGGTTAGCGTCTATTCACGCAATCCCGCGCTTCAGGAGGAACTCGACCGGCTCGGCTGGGCCGATTATCTGGGCGGCATCAGCATCGGCGCCGCCACCAGCGTCGTGCCCGGGGTGGGCGGGATCGTGCTGACCACCTCAGGGTCGGCCCGCCTGCTCAACGACGCCATCAACAACACGCCCGCCTCCAAGCTCTGGCTGCAGAACAAGAACAAGCTGGTCGCCATGGGGTTCAATGCCGACACCGTGGAATTTTTTCTCAACAACAAGGCGTTCAATCCGGCCTTGGAGACGGTGCTGGTGAGTGCGCTGGAATCGATGAAGGGAGTGGCCAATCGGGAGATCTTCATCAAGGTCGGCATGCAGGCCAGCAATCCGGACATGGCACGAACGATCACCGAGATGGCGGCCCTGCTCGCCGGCTACCACAATCGGGTGGAACCCCTGAAGAGCCTCGCGCCCATGGCCCGCGTCGCCTGCGGCATCAAGCGGGATGGTTCGCCCGTGGCCGCCTTGCCGGTGGACAACCTCCTCTGGAGCGAGCGCATCGCCGGCGTGGCCCGGGATATGGCGGCCAAGCGCAAGGGGCTGGCCGGTGCGCCTGAACTCTGGGTTCTGGGCACGGTCAGCGACCAGGCCCGCAAGGGTCTGACCGCGGCCGGCTGGAAAGTGAACGAGCGGGCCGGCGGCAAGCTGATGGCCCCGATAAAACCATAGGCGGGGCGGCGCTGACCGGTGGTCCGGATCCCCGCACTTGAAAGGAGGGACGACAATGAACCTGCGACGAAGTGTTCAGCTGCTGACGGTCCTTTTCGCCGTGACCCTGGCTGGTTGCGCCGCCACCGTTCCCGCCGGCAGGTGGGAGACTGACAACCGGGTGGGGCAGGTCTTCGAATCGGCAACAGTGCTGCCGAACCACAGCTATTACTACCTGGGGTCGATCACTGCGCCGGACTCGGTCATCGCCATCGACAACCGCTTCACCCTGCGCACCCGGGTCTGGGCGGAAATTGAGATCAGTGAACAGATCCTGCGGAACTGGTTGGCCTGGTTCCCCATCGCCCACTCGCGCAACTGCCTCTTCCGCGGTGGCGTCATCCTCGCCCCGGATGGCCAGCAGGCTGGGGTCTGGTACTCCCCCAATACCATCAATCTCGTGCAAATGCCCGAGCCGGGCGTAGTGGTGGTCTTTCAGCCGCGTTCGCCCGGTCTTTCCGGCTGTACCGAGCAGGAGCAGGGCGGGATTGGCTTGCGGTTCGACGACTGATTCGGTTGGGCAGAACGGAAAAGGCCGCCGGAGGGAACTCCGGCGGCCGGGATGGTGCGGGGTAGATGCTGACCGCGACGAGGGGGCCGGAACCGGCGCCCTCGTTTTGTCTGTGCAAGCGGGTTACAGGTCCTGGGGCTTGACGATGCCGCCCTTGGCCGCCTTGAGGGCCAGCAGGGCAGCCTTCTGCTCGGCATAGACGGCAAACAGCCGCTCCGAGGCCCCCTGCTCCTTGCGCCAGGCAGCCTCCTGCAGGTCGATGCGGGCAATGACGTTGTCGATGTAAAGCGAGAACTGCATGGCGTAGAGGCTCTCGGGGTACTCCTTGTTGATCCGGGCGGCGAACACCTGTTTCAGGTCCTCGTACTTGGGGATCAGGCCAATGGGAGTCTCCAGGGCGCCGACATCGCCGTGGGTGAACAGCTCCAACCAGCCCA
>CAZFPV010000103.1:0-6974 GCA_964521155.1 uncultured Desulfobulbus sp.
TGACCGCATCGGGTGCGCATCCGCGTCCCGGCATCCGCCATCAGGAGGAAACGCGCATGAAGGGAAAACTGGTCATCATCATGGTGGGGCTGCCCGCCCGCGGCAAATCAACCATGGCCCGCAAGCTCGGCCGCACCCTGGAGATGGACGGGGTCCGGGTCCGTATCTTCAACAACGGGGAACTGCGCCGCAAACAGGACAAGGACGCCAGCACCTCGTCCTCCGAGTTCTTCTCGCCGACCAATGTCCAGGGCCGCGAACTGCGGGAGCGGATCTCGCGAATGAACACCGAGCTGGCGCAGGCCTTTCTTCGCGACGGCGGCGAGGTGGCCATCATCGACGCCAGCAACGTCACCCGCCAGCGTCGGCAGTGCCTCACCGCCGCCTTTCCCGATCTGCCGCGGCTCTTTGTGGAGTGCGTCAATGCCGATGACGAGGCTCTGGAGGCCAACCTGGAGCGCAAGGCCGAGCTCAAGGAGTTCAGCCATCTGACCCGGGAGAAGGCGCTGGAGAGCTTCCTCAAACGCATCGCCTACTACGAGTCGATCTATGAACCGCTGGACGTCGAATCCAACCGCATCCTGGTGGATTCGTTCGACTCCTGCATCCTCCAGGAGCGCATCGGCGAGGTGCTGCCCTACTATGACCGCATCCGCGACATCATCACCACCCGGGTGGTGCGCAATCTGTTTCTGGTGCGACACGGCGAGACCCATTTCAACCGGGAGGACCGCATCGGCGGGGACTCGGACCTCACTGACCGGGGATTGGAGCAGGCCGGCGCCCTGGCCGAGCACTTCGCCACCGTGCGCATCCCCATCATCTTCACCAGCAACCACAAGCGGACCCTGCAGACGGCTACCCCCATTGCCGAGCGTCAGAATCCCTGCTCGATCATTGCCCTGCCCGAGTTTAACGAGATCAACGCCGGCGTCTGCGAGGGCATGACCTACGAGGAGGTGCGGCGCAAGATGCCCCATGTGGCCAAGGCGCGCGGGCCGAACAAGTACCGCTACATCTACCCCGAAGGCGAGGGCTACGGAACCATGGAAGAGCGGGTCCACCGCGGCCTGAAAAAGGTGTTTTTCTTGAATAATTACGACGAGAACATCATGATCGTCGGCCACCGGGCGGTCAACCGGATGATCCTCGCCAGCTTCCTCAGCCGGCAGGAGGAGGAGATCCCCTACATCTACATGCCCCAGGACCGCTACTATCACATCCAGATTGACCCCCACAAACGCATCTTTGAACTGATCCCCTACCGCAGCGTGGCCAACGTCGGCACCGGCTGGTGAGTAGAATTTCGATCGTTTCCACGCTCCAGCGTGGGGACACTTCGGGACGCTCCTGGGTTCCAAGGTAACGGGTAAGGCGTATGGCCCGAAGCCGCTTCGGCATTCAGGTACTGGACAAGCCTCGTAGTTGATCCGCCCGAACACTCGCGCTCAACAAACGGAGGGAAGTATCCCGGACAATCGGGATTCCTTGCTCTTGATCCATGGATCTGAACGGAATTGAATGCTGGAGCATCCATGGCTGGGTTCCCACGCTGGAGCGTGGGAACAGTCAGAGGAGGCAGTCGTTGGGGTAGGGGGCGGTCTACTGCAATCCGGTGGTGTCGTCCTCGCTGAAACCGTGCCGGACGCCGTGTTTGGCCTCCTTCTCGGCCAGTTGGGCGCGGGCTTCCTCTTCGGAGATGCCCAGCGCCCGCGCCAGGTCTGCGATGTCGTAGCAGGGGCTGCCGTCCGGGGCGAAACGCTGGGCCGCAAGCTCGGGAAAGCTTTGGCTGGTGGCGTGGCCGCTGGCCTGCCGCAACATCTCCGAGATCTCCGGCGGCCCGAAGACCAGCAGCCACTCCACCGCCTCCGCCCAGATGGCGCTGTCCACGGTGGGGTGCTGCAGGATCTCCATGGCTGAATCGAGCGTCCACTGGCGGGCAAAGTCGGTCATGGTCGCGTCCTCCACGGGATCATTCATTCCCATCAGGCAGAGCCTTCTCGCATCCTCCGCTCCACCGTTTTTTTTTCACGTTCGCCGGATTGTCTTTGGTCGCCCGGCTGGCAGCATACTATAATAGCAAAGTCAGTACGGCAACCGATTCAGACAAGGAGTGAACTCATGGGCGTAAACAACCTTATCCTGCTGGAAGCGCTGGAGTGGTTCGACGAGACCGGCAAGGAGATCCTGCACCGACTGCCCGAACAGGGGTCGGGCGAGATCAAATTCGGGGCGCAGTTGACCGTGCGCGAGAGCCAGGCCGCGATTCTGTTCTACAAGGGCAAGGCCTGTGACGCCTACGGTGCGGGCCGCCACACCCTCAAGACCGGCAACATCCCGATCCTCACTAAGATCCTCTCCGCGCCCTGGGGCATGATCAGCCCGTTGCGGGCCGAGGTGTTCTTCGTCAACCTCAAGGTCTTCACCGATCTCAAGTGGGGCACCCGCGATCCGGTGGCCTTCCGCGACGCTGAACTCGGTCTGGTGCGCCTGCGCGCCCACGGCGTCTTCAACATTCGCGTGGTCCAGCCGGTGCTGCTGATCAACACCCTGGCCGGCACCATGGGCCGCTACACCACTGAGCAGGTCGAGGAGTACCTGCGGCAGGTGATCGTCAGCCGCTTCAACGATTATCTGGGTGAGCATTTGCGCTCGTTGTTCGATCTGCCTGGTCGGTTCGATGAGATTGCCGAGGGGTTGCAGGCAGCGTTGGCAAAGGACTTCACCCGCTTCGGCCTGGCGCTGGATGGCCTCTACGTAACCTCGATCACTCCGCCCGAGGAGGTGCAGCAGGCCATAGACGACCGCTCGCGGATGAGCGTGATCAAGGACATGGACAAATTCGTGCGCATGAAGGCGGCCATGGCCATGGAAAAGGCAGCGGCCGGCAGCAGCGAGGCAGGGGCTGGCCTGGGTCTGGGATTGGGGATGATGATGCCGGCCATGTTCGGCGGCCTCCAGGGCGGCGCGGCAGCGGCAACCGTTGGCGCTGCGCCTGCACAGACCCAGTGCCGCGAGTGCGACAACACGATCCCGGCCGCGGCCCGCTTCTGCCCCTATTGCGGCCATCAGCAGCTGCTCAATCAGCAGTGTGACAACTGCGGCAAGAACCTGCCGCCCGGGGCGGTCTTTTGTCCCCGCTGCGGCCATCCGGCAGAGGAGCACGCCAGCGAGATTGTTTGTGTCCACTGCCACGCCAGTAACCTCCCGGGCGCGGTCTTTTGCAACCAGTGCGGCGAGAAGCTGGATTGAGGCAGGGCGCGTTTGCCGCCCGCCTTGTGACGCGTGTCCCGGCCCTGGGCAGCGAATCCAGGCGGGTTCATGGATCTCCGGGTTGAACAGGGCTGCCCCCAGTGCGGGGCGCGGATCGTCCTGGCCGAGACCGACCGGCTGCTGACCTGCTCCTTTTGCGGCGTCCGCAACTACCTGCAGGCCACGGGACCCTTTCGCTATGTCCTGCCGCTGGCCAAGCCGCCGCGTCAGCCCTTGCTGCTCGCGCCCTATCTTCGATTCAAGGGCGCCATTTTTTTAGTCACGGGCGAGGCTATCAGCCACCGGGTGGTGGACACTACCCAGGCCGGCAATGGCTTTCCCGGTCTGCCGCCCTCACTGGGGGTGCGGCCGCAGGCCATGCAGCTGCGACGGATCGACCGCGACGCCGAGACCCGGTATCTGCCGCTCGCCCTCAAGGCCAACGCCGTGCTGGAGAAGGCGATCGCCATCAGTAGCCTGTCCGCCCGGCCCGGACACGATCTCTTTCACCGCGCCTACATCGGCGAGAGCCTGAGCTGCATCTATCTGCCCATGGAGCGCAGGAGCAAGGGGCTGTTCGACAGTGTCACCGGGGCGCTGCTGACCGGACAGGAGGAACTGGAGACGCTGTCCGTTCAGGGCAAGCCGTTTCACGATGCCTGGCAGGTGCGGTTTCTGGCCAGCCTCTGCCCGCAGTGCGGCGCAACCCTCGACGGCGCAGCCGACTGCCAGGTGATGACCTGCGCCACCTGCCATTCCGCCTGGGCTTTTGGCGCCGACGGCCTGGACCGGGTGGAGTGGAACCTCGTGCCCGGCAGTCCGGCCACCTGCCGCTATCTGCCGTTCTGGAGGCTCACCGTCCAAGTCCCTGCTCTGAGGATTTTCAGTTACGCCGATTTCGTCGAGCGGACCAACCAACCGTTCCTGCCCAGGTCGGGGTGGGGGGAGCGGAGCTTCAGCCTGTGGATTCCAGCGATCAAGCTGCGGCCGAAAATTTTCCTCCAGGCGGGGCGGCAGGCCACCCTTGCCCAGTGGCAGGTACGGCTGGAAGAGGGCCGGGTGGTGAAGAACCTCTTCCCCGTCACCCTGCCAGCCAGCGAGGCCAGGCAGGCCGCCAAGGTCATCCTTGCCGCCTCGACCACCAGTCCGCGGCTGGTGTTTCCCTTCCTGCCCCAGGTCCAGTTGACCGAGGTGGTCACCCAGTTGGTCTACCTGCCGTTCATCGACAAGGGCCATGACTGGCTGCAGCCGGAGACCGGCGTGGTTATCGGCAAGAACATCCTCCAGTTCGGCCGCGCCATGTGAGGTCTCGATTTTGACAGCCAACCGGCAAGGTGGTATAGCAAGGTCTGCATTGGATCGAACTTACGTAAGCGTGGCCCGCGACCCGTTGAACGAGGGGGGAACGATGACCGAACATGAACAATATATGGCCACGGCCCTGGAAGAGGCGCGGCAGTCCCTGGCCGAGGGCGAGTTTCCGGTGGGCTGCGTCATGACCGCGGGCGGTCGGATCGTAGCCCAGGGCCGGCGACGGAACAGCGCCGGTGAAGCCTGCAACGAGATCGACCACGCCGAGGTGCTCACCCTGCGGCAACTGGTTGCCAAGCAGCCCCGAATCGATCTGGGTGAAGTCACCGTGTATTCCACTCTGGAGCCCTGCCTGATGTGCTACGCCACCCTGCTGCTTTCGGGAGTCCGCTCCTTTGTCTGGGCCTATGAGGACGTGATGGGCGGCGGCGCCAACCTGCCCCTGTACATGCTCAACACCCTCTATGCCCAGATGCGGGTGCACCTCGTCGATCGCGTCCTGCGGCCGGAGAGCCTGCGCCTGTTCCAGCAGTTTTTCCGCTCCGGGACCTACTGGCAGGACAGCCTGCTGGCCCGCTACACGCTCGCGCAAACGGTCGAGGAGGCGCCATGACCGCCGAGACCCAGGCCCGCACCGTCGGCTTCCGGCCGGGAGAGCGCAACGTCTTTCTCCACCTGCTCACCGCTTGCAACCTGGCCTGCCGCCATTGCTACATCAACCCGGCCGAGCACGGTACGACCACCCTGCCGCTGGCCACGGCGCGCCAGTGGCTCAAGTTGTTCGCCCGCCCGGGAGAGCCCACCAACCTGATCCTGCTGGGCGGCGAACCGACCCTGCACCCGGATCTGGCCGCCATCATCCGGGCGGCCAAATCGATGCGCTACGCGGTCACCGTGGACACCAACGGCTTTCTCTTCCACGATCTGCTGGACCAGGTCACGCCCGAGGAACTGGATTACCTCAGCTTCAGCCTGGATGGCCCGGAGGCGGCAATCAACGATCCGATCCGCGGCGAGGGCGTTTTTGCCGCCTGCACCGCGGGCATCCGCCGGGCCGTGGCCGCCGGATTCAACACCAGCCTGATCTACACCGTCTCCGGCCTCAACATCGACCACCTCCACCGCATGCCGGCCCTGGTGGCCGAACTGGACATCCGCCGCTTTTTCATCCAGGTGATCGGCCTGCGCGGCAACCCGGCCGTAAGCGGCCCGGCCGGAGCGCCCAGCTGGCAGGTCGAGCCCGAGCGCTGGCTGGACATCGTTCCCGAGGTGGCCCGCGAGGCTGCCCGCCTGGGCGTGCACACCATCTACCCCAAGGTCTATCTCGACCCCGGCGAACCCTTTGAATGTGCCGGCATTGTCGCTGAAAACTACTTCATTTTTCCCAATGGCCGGGTCTACCGCTGCCCGCTCTGCGAGGATCATCCCATCCACAGTCTCTGCATCGAGGGGGATCGGCTCGTCCACCGGCAGGGGCTCAACGAGGATCGGTTCTTTCCCCTGAACATCCCCGAGGGCTGCGTTATGAACCGCCTGCTGCAGCCCGACAACATTGCCTACACCGTCGACGGGACGCCGGTGCACCGTATCTCCTGCTGCCTGCTCAAACAGGAGGTCCTGCCCCTCCAGGATTCTGACGGCCATTAAGCGGCAGCGCCTGTCCAGCCGAGGTGAGACGCACAACGGGGGAGACGCGGTAGCCGCGCCTCCCCCGAATTGTTTGCGGTGTATGTGTTTGCTCAGATCTTGAAGCGGGCCACCATCTCGCGCAGTTTCTCGGCAATCTCGGAGAGTTCCCTGGCGCTGGTCTTGACCTGCTCGCTGGCCTTGCTGATCTCGCCGGCGCTGGTGTTAACCGCGGCGATGTCGGTGGCGATCTCGCCGGCCACGGTGGAGCTCTGGCTGACGTTCTCGTTGACCTCGGTGATGCCCTGGGAGGCCTGGTGGACGTTGTCGGCGATCTCCTTGGTGGTGGCCGACTGTTCCTCGACCGCGGCGGCAATGGTGGCAACGATCTTGTCGACGTCATCAATGACCGCGGTGATCTCGTTGATCTCCTTGACGGTGACGCCGGTGGCGTCCTGGATGCCCTGGATCTTGGTCTTGATGTCCAGAGTGGCCTCGGCGGTCTGCTTGGCCAGATCCTTGATTTCGTTGGCGACCACGGCAAATCCCTTGCCTGCCTCGCCGGCGCGGGCAGCCTCGATGGTGGCGTTCAAGGCGAGCAGATTGGTCTGCTCGGAGATCTCGGTGATGGTTTCAGTGACCTTGTTGATCTGGTCGGCGGCGCGGCCGAGTTCGTTGACCCGCTGGGAGGCCCGTTGGGCCTGATTCACGGCCTCGCCGGTAATCTCCTTGGCCTTGCTGGAGTTGCGGGCGATTTCGGTGATGGTGGCGTTCATCTCCTCGGC
>CAZFPV010000104.1:0-6928 GCA_964521155.1 uncultured Desulfobulbus sp.
AAAACCGTTGTGGGGGTAACTCCACCCAGGGTTCGAATCCCTGCTTCTCCGCCATCAACCTATTAATTTTATTATAAAAAATCTATTAGCTTTGCAGGCTAAGCCCATCTTATCCACTCTCGTTATCCACACGGCAGAGAGGAAGAGATGGGCATTTCTATTTCAGACGCTGTTCAGGTTCCCCAAAGGGTAACGACTCCCCGACAGCCAGCCCGCTGGCAGCAGGCCACGTCTACCCGCCTTCCTGCCTACCTGTACCAGAGTCCTCACGGGTACATCTTCCACTTGCGAATCCCGCTCGATCTGAAAGACCTGATCGGCAAGATTGAATACCGGTACTCACTCCGCACTGGCTCCTTGAAGGACGCCAGATACCGCGCTCGACTCTTGGCTTCCAATATCCAACAGCTTTTCATGGATGCTCGTGAAGGTGCTTTCCGGTCCCTTGGATCCGTGAGCTTCGATAGTGATTAATGGACTGACAAAAGACCTCGAAATCCTGGATAGTCTGCTTGCTGTCCTGGATGAGGCCAACCTTGCCTCCCACGTCACCTTTCCGTTGCAACGGGCATGTGCGGTGCATTTGTAGGGTGCAGCGCGACATTTTCGGTGCGTTTGCGCCACGTTTGTGTAGTACTTGTGTGGCAGAGCTGTGGACCGCGCCACACTATCGTGGCGACCAAAGCTGTCGGCCGCGCTCAACCGGGACAGGGGTGGGATGGATAACGAGGCCAAACGGATAGCGCTCTACGTGCAGCGCTACAAACTTTTGCGGGAACTGGGCGAGCTGCAGATCGAGCCGTTTCCCGACGAGGAGGCCTTTCTCACCCGCTGCTGCGCCCTGCTGCTCCAGGATCCGGAATACTGCATGGTCTGGGTGGGGCGGAAAACGGAGGACGGCTCACTCGTGCCCAGCGCCATGGTTGTCCGCGACGGCCTGCCAATGGCGCAGTGCCAGGAGACGGCGACCAGGCTGACCATGGACGGAACCCTGGCTGCGCGGCGGCCGACCGCGACGGTGCTCGATCCCTTCGGCGGCAACCAGGAGATCCCGCTCAACCGGCTCGCCGCCCTGACCGGGTGCCGCTCCTGCGGCTCCTGGCCGCTCATCCACGGCAATCAGGAGTACGGCATCCTCACCATCCTCTCGATCCGCAAAGCCGGATTCACCGGCATCGAACTCGATTTCATCGCCAACGTCGCGGCCACCATGTCGCGGGCTCTGTTCCTGCGTCACACCTCGCACCGACTCCGCCTGGAGCATGATTTCAACCGCGAGATCGTGCAGACGGTGCAGGCGCTGCTGGTATCGCTCTCCCATTGCGGAGGGATTCTCTCTTTCAACCAGACGGCTCAGGCTGTTACCGGCTTCACCGAGACCGAGGTCCAGGGCCGGTTCTGGGTCGATGTCCTGATCAGCCCGGACAAGCGGGCTGAAAGCCAGCAAAGGCTCTCCGGCATGCTCAAGGGCGGGCAGTCGGAGATGAATTTCCAGGCAGAACTCCAGACCCGTGACGGCCAACGGCGGATCATCGAGTGGCACGGCTCCATTCGGCCGGAGATCGACGCGGGCCGGGTCGGGCTGGTGCTGTTCGGCATTGACATCACCAGCCGACTGGCTGCCGATCTGGCCCTCAATCATGCCCTGGCCAAATGGGAGAACATCTTCTCCTCGATGCAGGATCCGGCCCTGATCGTCTCCGCCCAGGGGATCATTCTCGACGTCAATCCAGCCACCATTGCGGCGGCCCGGCGACCCCGGGACGAGATCATCGGCCGGGGCATTTGCGAAATCCTTCACGGCGGCCGCAGCCCCGGCGCCATCTGTCCCTTGGAGGTCCTGCTGGCGCAGCGCAAAAGCCGCATCTTTGAATCCGAGCTGCGCGGCCTGCGCGGCCAGTACCTGCTCACCGTCAGTCCCCTGCGGGATGATGACGGCAGCGCCGGAGCCGCCCTGTTGCTGGCCCGGGACCTGACCGAGGAACAGCTGATGAAGGCCGAGGCCTATCGGGCGGCCCAGCTCGCCGCCGTGGGTGAACTTGCGGCCGGTGTGGCCCATGAGATCAACAATCCGATCAACGGGATCATCAACTACGCCCAGATCCTGATCGACTCCAACCAGATCGAGCACAACGCCCAGCTTCTCCAGAACATCATCAAGGAGGGGCGGCGGATCGCCGGCATTACCCGCAACCTGCTTAATTTTTCCCGCAAACGCGACCAGGCCGCCGAACCGGCGGACGTGCCCACCCTGATTCGCCACTGCATCGAGCTGATCCAGCACCAGTACCTGATCGACGGCATTGCCCTGGCCGAAGACTATGCCGAGTCGCTGCCGCAAGTGTTCTGCAATCCGCAGCAAATTCAGCAGGTTCTGCTCAACGTCCTCAGCAACGCCCGCTACGCTCTCAACGAGCGTTATCCCACGCCCCACGCCGACAAATTGATCGCCATCGCGGCCTGCCCCAAACAGCGCGATCACGGCGATTTTGTCCGCATCACCGTCACCGACTACGGCACCGGCATCGAGCACGATCTCATGGACCGGGTCATGGATCCCTTCTTTTCGACCAAATCCAAGGGCGAGGGGACCGGCCTGGGACTCGGCATCAGCCACAGCCTGATCCGGGAAAACAAGGGCCATTTCACCATCCGCAGCCAATGGGGCAAATGGACCACCGTCATCATCGATCTGCCAACAGCAGCAGGAGAAAATGGGTAACTCATGGAAAACGCGCGCATAACAGGGCAGATGGCCGTGCTGTTCGTGGTTGCGGCCGTGCTCCTGCTGCTCATGGACCGGCAGATGATCACCGGGCCGGAGGATCTCAACCAGTGGCCCTTTGCCCTGCTCTCCCTGGTGGTGATGGCGGCCCTGTTCGCGGCCGTGGCCCTGCTTGTACTTGCGCGCCTACGGGGCCTGGTCCGCCAAGCGGCGAGCCTGGAGCAGCGGTTGGCCGAGGTCAGCCGTGAATTGACGGCGGTTCGGGACGATTTTGAACAGAGGGTGGAGCGGCGCACCTTTGAGATCAGCGTTGCCAATGCCTCGCTGAATCGGGAGATCGCGGAACGGATCCAGGCCGAGGCGGAGACGAGACGGGTCAAACGGCGGATGGAGCTGATCCTGGAGTGCGCCGGCGACGGCATCTTTGGTCTGGACACCGGGGGCAAGGTTACCTTTGTCAACCGGGCCGCGGCCTTGATGCTTGGCTGGGAGGCCGAGGAACTGGTCGGCCTGTCGCACCACAGTCTCATCCATCACACCCGTGCCGACGGCTCGGACTACCCGGTGGGCGAGTGCCCGATTCACCAGGCCTATCGCGACGGCAAGGTCCATTTCGGCGCCGACGAAGTGTTCTGGAAACACGACGGGGGGTATTTCCCGGTGGAATACGTCAGTACCCCGATCCTGGAAAACCAGCGCCTGACCGGGGCGGTGGTGGTCTTCCGCGACCTGACCCTATCCCGCCCGCTGCCGTCCACGGAGGCCGAACGTGAGTACGCCTGAGCAGAATACCGCGATCCTGGTGATCGACGACGAGGAAAGCCTGCGCAACACCTTTCAATTTTTCCTGCGTAACCAGGGCTATGACCCGGTGGTCACGGCCGCCAGCTTCGAGGAGGCTCTGGCCGAACTCGCTGCTTGTCCTTTTGACCTGATCATCAGCGACATCGTCCTTGGCGGTCATTCGGGCATCGAGGTGCTCAAACGGGTGCGGGAGTCGGGCAACGGTTGCCCGGTGGTGATGATCACCGGCTACCCCACGGTGGAAACGGCGGCCGAGGCGGTGCGGCTGGGGGCCTTTGACTACATCCCCAAACCGGTGGACAAGGAGACGCTGCTGAAGACCGCGCGCCTGGCGCTGCGGCAATACCGGCTCGAGCAGGCGGGGCGGCTGGCCGAGCGGGAGCGGGAACGCTATCGCGCCTTTCTCGAGACAGTGTTCAAGAGCGTCACCGACGCCATCCTTACCGTGGACATGAACCTGGAGATCATGGAGATGAACCCGGCGGCCCGCCTGCTCATGAGTGAACTCCACCTTGGTCCGGGCGAATTGCGCAGCGTTGTCGCCCTCTGCGGGCGCAAGGATTTCGAGCCGCTGAAAAAGGAACTGCTCCAGGTGCTGAAGACCGGGCAGGAGGGCGCCCCCCGGCTGTTCGAGTGCCAGGAGGGCGACGAGCTGAAAAAGGTGCTCAGCGTCGCCGTCGCTCCACTCAAGGATGGCGCGGGCGGGGCCGAGGGGGCGGTGCTGGTGATCCGCGACCTGACCACGCCCGAGCCGCGGCGCGCCGGCAGGCGGAAGGGGTTTCACCGGTTCCTTGGCGCCAGCGACGCCATGCAGGCGGTGTACAGCCTGATCGAGAACGTCGGCCGGGTGGATCTGAACGTGCTGATCACCGGCGAATCGGGCACGGGCAAGGAACTGGCGGCCGAGGCCCTGCATCTGGAAAGCCACCGCAAGAACCGGGCGCTGGTCAAGGTCGACTGCACCGCCATCCCCGAAGGCCTGCTGGAGAGCGAGCTCTTTGGTCACCGCAAGGGCTCCTTCACCGGGGCCGACCGGGACCGCATGGGGCGAATTCTCCAGGCCGACGGCGGCACCCTCTTTCTCGACGAGATCGGCGACATCTCGCCGATGATGCAGCTGCGCCTGCTGCGCTTTCTCCAGGAAAGCACCTTTTATCCGGTGGGCCAGGACACGCCGATGCAGGTCGATGTCCGCGTGCTCGCCGCCACCAATGTGGATCTCAAGGAAAAGGTGCGGGCCGGCCTCTTTCGCGAGGATCTCTATTTTCGCCTGCGGGTGATCGACATCATCCTGCCGCCGCTGCGGGAGCGGGGCGAGGATATCCTGATGCTTGCCGACCACTTCATCGCCAGGATCGCCCCCAAGGTGGGCAAGAACATCGGCGGCATCTCCGACCAGGCCCGTCAGGTGTTGCTCGCCTACCCCTGGCCGGGCAATGTCCGCGAGCTGGAACATGTGCTCGAGCGGGCCTGCGTCCTCTGCCAGGGATCGACCATCGCCACCGACCAGCTGCCGGCGGAGGTCGTCCACTACCGTCCGGTGGAAACCCAGGTCGCCGTCGGAGGCAGTCCGCCGCCCCCCTCCTGTCCGTTGCCGCAGGCCGCGTTGCAACCCGAACTCTCGCCTGCTGAGCGCATTCTCCAGGCCCTGCGCCGGGCCGGCGGCAACAAGGCCAAGGCCGCCCGCCTGCTGGGCATCGACCGCACCACCCTCTACCGCAAAATGCGGGAACTGGGTCTGGAACTTTCCCAGCCTGACCTCTGATCGTTGCCACGGTTCCGTGGCCACGCAACTGTGGTATGGCCACACTTTCGTAGTATGCCCACGCCGCAGCGCCGGATCTCCCCCCTGCCTTCCGCTTGTCTTCGTGAATCTCATCAACGCGCTGTTTTATCGAAAGAATATGATTGCGTTCCGTGGGGTTGCTCGCAGCATCCCCACGCCATTGCGGCCTGTGCCTGGGTTTTCTTCCGTTCATTTCTTTGTGGAATATAAAGGGGATAAGCACAAGGCCGAAGTGCCCCTCCGCAATGCCTCCCAGTGTGGCACCGGCTGTGCAACTGTTCGTAGCCAAGTGGATACGTTCCTCTTTCCCGGCCCTGGACAGCAGACATGGAAGACCCTGGCACCGAACACCCGCAATCGCTCATGCAGACCTTTGATCGCCTGTTTCCCACCGAGGAGGCGTGCATTGGTTTTCTCTTTTCCCTGCGCTGGCCTCAGGGGTTTGTCTGTCCATTCTGCCGCTCCCGGCGCCCGCACATGGCCGCCCAGCGGTATCTGCTCTGCCCGCACTGCGGCAACCGCAGTTCCCTGACCACCGGCACCCTGATGCACGGGGCCAGGAAGCCGCTCAGGGACTGGCTGGCGGCAATCTGGTGGTTCGCCGCCTCACCCTTTGGCGCCAGCGCCAAGGAACTGCAGCGCATGCTTGGGATTTCCTGCTATCAAACCGCCTGGACCTGGCTGCAGAAACTGCGCCTGGCCATGGCCCAGGCCGACAATACGCCGTGCCGAGGGGTGGTGGAGGTTGGCTGCGACCAGGTGGCCCCGGCCTATGAGCGCAAAGAGTATGCCCAGGTCTTGACGGCGGCCGAGGTGGCGTTGTCGGTCGGGTTGACCGGCAGGATCCGCATGCGCTGCATTCCTGCGCTGGACGGGTCAAGCCTGGCTCTGTTCCTCGATGCCTCGGTGGGGAGAAACAGCACCCTGCTCATCGGCGACGATCACCTCCAGTCCCTGCTTGCGGCCGCGGACTTGCCGTTTGTGGTTCCAGCTGAGCCGGATCGGCCCAGCCGCACCCGCATGCTCAACCGCGGCGTCGAAAGCTACCTGCACAGCGTTCATCGCGGCGGGGTCACGGTCAGGCATCTCCAGCTCTATCTCGATGAATTCTGCTTCCGCAACAATACCCTGCTCCTGCCCGACCAGGTGGCGGCTTTCAAGGCACTCCTCGGCGGAGTCTTCAGCGGCTCGATTGAACTCTACCGCCATGTGGCCGGCGCCGGACCCGCGACAGCGGCGGCAGAGGGGAGGGCGTGATGAAAAACCCGGTCCAGTTCGGCCTCCTGCTCCTGACTCTGACCGTTATCGGCATCCTTGGCTACAACGTCTATCTCCGCGAAACGACCCCGCCGCAACGGACCTATACGGAATTTCTCGCTGACCTGCGCCAGGGCAACATCAGGAAGATCCATTTCAAGGGGCAGGCCCTGGTCGGTGAGGACGCCGCCGGTCGACCATTCGGGACCTTTGTCCCCGATGCGGCCTCGCTGCTCCCCGAACTGCTGGCCCGGGAAGTGAACATCAGCGGCGAGGCTGTGGTCGCCTCGGGCATGGCCGAGGCATTCAAGGCGCTGCTGCCGGTGGTGCTGATCATGGCCGGCTGAATATCATCC
>CAZFPV010000105.1:0-6909 GCA_964521155.1 uncultured Desulfobulbus sp.
GAACCATACACGGTCTGCAGCACCAGTTGCTCGGCCGTGGGCCGCGTCAGGCCGGCGAGCACGCCGCCGTCGATGAGGGCCTCTATGAAAGTCATCACGTAGCCAGGCCCGCTGCCGCTCAAACCTGTGACCGCGTCGAGCTGCGACTCGGACACTTCAACGCAGGAACCCACGGAAGAAAAAATGGCCTGGGCGATCTGCCGGTCCTCGTCGGTGGCGCGGACATCAGGACTGAAGGCCGTGGCCGCGGCCAGGACCAGGGCCGGGGTATTGGGCATGGCCCGGATCAACCGGACCGGCTGGTTGAACAGGCTGGCCAGGGTTTTCAGGGACACGCCGGCCATGATGGATAGGATGAGATGTTTGTCGGTAACCAATTGACTGTAGGATGAAAGCACCTGGTGTGCCAGCTGCGGCTTGATGGCCGCGACCAGGATCTGGCAGGAACGGCAGAGTGTCCCGGCATCCGTGGTGCAGGTCAGGCCGTACTGCTGTGCTAAAGCCTGCCGCCGCTCGGCCTGTGGTTCCACTACCATGATAGCCTCGCCCTGCACCAGGCCTGCGGCCAGGAGGCCGCGGATGAGAGCCTCAGCCATCTGGCCACCGCCGATAAATCCAATATTTTGAATAGATAGCATGAATACCTCAAGTTTTTCAGCATTGATATCCTGTCCGTGGACAGGTAACTCGACCAGGGCCACTATACGCGTCTTGGCATTTCCGGACAACAACAGGTTTCGCGGCCAGCTGCTGGCATAAAAAAACCGCCAGCTGCTGGGGCCGGCGGTTGTGGTCTTGTGCTCTGTCTTACTGGGCGCCCGAAGACGCTGCGGGTGGCTTCAGGCGATGCAGGCGGGCCGGGACGAAGCCGGGGCGGCCGGCGCGAACAGCGGCGCCAGACGGCTTCCTGCCGAACGGGTCGTCTCCACCACCTCACGCAGAAGGGAGTCGCCTTTCTTCTGAAACTTGACGTATTCCCAGCAATCCGGGCTGGCCAGGAGGGTCTGCATCAGGCCATGGTGCAGACCATGGCCGGAGCGGTCGGCAATGACATGCCCAAGGATCGGGGCGCCGAGCAGGGCCAGGTCGCCGATCAGATCCAGCACCTTGTGGCGAATGAATTCGTCGTCGAAGCGGAGGCCGTCCTCGTTAAGAATAGAGCGGCGATCCCAGTGGATGGCAATGACGTTGCCCAAGTTACCGCCCAGGGCCAAGCCATTCTGCCACAGGTACTCGACCTGCTCGACAAAGCCGAAGGTGCGGGCCCGGGCGATTTCCTTGCAGAATCGGTCAGCCGTGACCTCGATGCTGTATTTCTGCTCGCTGATCAGGGCATCGTCAAAATGAATCCGGCCCGTGACCTTGAAGCCATTGTGCGGCTCGATGCGGATGGTCTTGTCGCCCACGGTGTGGCTGATCGGTTTGGTGATCCGCAGGATCCGGCGCAAGGCCCGCTGCTGCTGCCTGCCGGCGCTCTTGAGCAGGTGAACAAAGGGGCCGGCGCTGCCGTCCATGATGGGCACTTCGTGGGAGTCCAGCTCGATCTCGGCGTTGTCGATGCCAGCGCCGCGCAGCGCGGCCAGCAGGTGCTCGGTGGTTGAGATGCGATGGCCGTTGCAGCCGATGGTGGTGGCCAGGGTGGTGTCGACCACCTGCTCGACCCGGGCCGGGATGACCGGCTGGCCATCCAGATCGGTACGAACAAAGCGGTAGCCGGCGCCCGCCGGTGCGGGTTTGATGGTCAGGTTCGCGGTTCTGTTGGTGTGTAAGCCTACGCCGCAGCAGCTGACAGAACGTTGCAGGGTATATTGATACGGATCTATGGTCGAGAGCATATTTGCGGTTCCTTCAAGGAAGGGAGTGGCAAAAAATAGCCAATGGGTATGAAGTTACCTGTTATTAAGCAAGAAATGATCCATGCCGCCATTTGCTGTCTTGTGCGGGATTGATAGTTTTCAAAAAATTATACAAATTCAAATTTTTAAACCGAACACCTGTTGGCGTGGTCAATCCCGGTGTCTGCGGTTTAACTGTGTCAAAAAAAACACAAGCTAGGAAACATAGTGAGAATGTTGAATTTTTAACACACTCGCGCATGGCGTCACTTCATTTTATCGCTGGACGCCATGCGCGCAAGGCGGTCACGATGCTGTCTTCAAACTCAGTGTCGGCCGCCACCCGCATCCGCAGGCCAAAGCATGGCAGGGCCAGTTCCTCCTGAAAAACAGCCAGTTTCACCAGATCCTTTTCCGTGGTGACCAGCGCCTGCGCGCCCGCTGCCCTTGCCTTGTCCACCAACCGTCCAAGTATTGCCGGGGTGTAGCGCTGATGATCGTCCAGAGGGAGGAAGCCGGCAAGGGACAGCCCATGCTGTTCCAGGCTGCGGCGAAAGGACTCGGGCCGGGCGATGCCACAGAAACCGAACCAGGAGTGCGGGCCGCCAGAGGGCGGTTCGGCCTTGGCGATCAAGCCCTGCCCGTCAAGACGCACCAGGGTGTCGACTGTGTAGCCAGTGCAATGTACCGGGATGCCGGCAAAACGGGAACGCAGCAGATCGGCGAACAGGTGGGCCCGCTCCTGATTGGCCGCCTCCACCCCGGTGAGGACAAAGGCGGTTGCCCGGCGCAGGGCCGCCACTGGTTCGCGCAGGTCCCCGCCCGGAAAGACGCGCGAGTTGCCGGCCAGCCGGTCGGCATTGAAGAGGGCCAGATTGATGTCCCGCCGGATCTGCAGGTGTTGATAGCCGTCGTCGAGCAGCAGCACGTCGGTGCCCATCTCCACGGCCCGGGCCGCCGGCAGTCGGCGGACAATGCCGGTCAGTACCGGCACGCCGGGCAGGGTTTCGGCGAGAAACCGGGGTTCGTCGCCGGCCATGGCCGCATCGAGCAGCAGGCGTTCCCCGTCGGAAACCACATTCACCCGTTCCTGGGCACGGCCGCCGTAGCCGCGGCTGATTACGGCCGGGCGTCGGCCGTTGGCCTGTAGCAGTCTTGCCAGGTGCTGCACCAATGGCGTCTTGCCCGAACCGCCCAAGGTAAGGTTGCCGACGCTGATCACCGGAGCGCCGAGCCGGTGCGAGGCAAAGATGCCGCGCCGGTAGCACGCCTCGCGGATGCGCATGATTGCCCCGTACAGGGGAGAAAAAGGCCGTCCCAGGGCGAAAAGGAACGTGGATGGTCTCATGGGTTATCCTGCATGCTGGTCAAGGGGTGGGATCCTGTCGGCTTCGATCCTTCACTGTGGCACAATCCTGGCTGGTCGGACCAAGGCCTGCGGGTGGCCGGTCGACCTGCGGATCGGACCAGTATGCTGTGCCAGCGTCGAGCTCCGGGGGTGTCGTATCCCCCCTGTCCATGTGGGCGCAACCGTGGCCCTCAGGCTCAGGCCGGCCGTCATTTATAGTGCAAAAATATCTGGATAGAGTAAGAAAGGAAATGGTTTTCACGTGCTCATTCTCACCCATCCCTTTCAACGAGAGGTACTCAAGCCCCATGAACGCAGCGAATACATGCACCGTTCTGGCCGCCCTGGTCCTGGCGGCCCTCTGGTCGTCTCCGGTCGTTGCCGCCGGCCCCATCAAAATAGGCGTGGCTGGCGCCCACAGCGGCGATCTTGCCTCCTATGGCCTGCCGACCTTAAAGGCTGCCCAGCTTGTTGTCAAAGACATTAACGCAAAAGGCGGCATCAACGGCGCCCCGGTGGAACTCCTGGCCGAGGATGACGTCTGCAAGCCCGAGGTCGCCACCAACACCGCCACCAAGCTGGTCTCTTCCGGCGCCAATGTGGTGATCGGCCATATCTGCTCGGGTGCGACCAAGGCGGCCCTGCCCATCTACCGCTCCGCCAAGATGCTGGTCATCTCGCCCTCGGCCACCACCCCCAGCCTAACCCAGAGTGGCGAGTATCCGAACTTCTACCGCACCATCGCCGCCGACGATGCTCAGGCCCGCGCTCAGGTTGACTTCGCCATCAACACCCTCAAGGTGAAGAAGATTGCCGTGATCCACGACAAGGGCGACTATGGCAAGGGTTTGGCCGAGTTTGCCAAGGCCTTTATCGAGAAATCCGGCAAGGCCGAGGTCGCGCTCTTCGAGGGAGTTACCCCCGGCGCGGTCGATTACTCCGCAGTGGTGCAGAAGATCAAACGTTCCGGCGCCGAGGCAGTGATCTTCGGCGGCTACCACCCCGAGGCCTCCAAGATTGTCGGCCAGATGCGGCAGAAGCGGATGGAGACCTTCTTTGTCTCCGATGACGGCGTCAAGGACGACACCTTCATCAAAGTGGCTGGCAAGGATGCCGAGGGCGTGTACGCCACCGGTCCGGCCGACGTCTCCAAGAACCCGATCACCATTGAATACCGTGAGAAATTCAAGAAGGCCGAAGGTGCGGAGCCCGGCGCCTTCTTCGACAATGCCGTTGCTGCCACCCTGGCCCTGACCAACGCCCTGGCCAAGGCCGGCTCCACCGATCTCGACGCGCTTGCCAAGGTACTGCACTCCGAGGAGGTGGCCACCCCGTTCGGCAAGATCAAGTTTGATGCCCAGGGCGAACCGGTAGGCATCGACTTCTCGATCTACCAGGTGAAAAACGGCCAGTTCGTCCCGGTCAAGTAACACGCCCTGGCAGGTCCTTCCATGCCCGGAACCGCGACCCCGGTTCCGGGCATATGCGTTTTTGAGCCACACCCTTTGCTGAGCAACCCTTTCTTCTTCCGCTCCCACACGACCTTGCCCGCTCTATTGCATGGATTACTTCATTGAACTCCTTTTCAGCGGCCTGACCCGAGGCTCCATCTACGCTCTGATCGCGCTCGGCTACACCATGGTTTACGGCATCATCGGCCTGATCAATTTCGCCCACGGCGAGATCTACATGATCGGCGCCTTCACTGGGCTGGTGGCGGCCACGGTCCTGAACCTGTACGGCATGCCCCTGCCGGCCATTCTGATCCTGGCTGCCGTGGCCGCTGCGGTCTGGGCCTCGGCCTACGGCTACACCGTGGAGCGGATGGCCTACCGCCCCCTGCGCAACGCCCCCCGACTGTCGCCGCTGATCTCGGCCATCGGCATGTCGATCTTTCTCCAGAACTATGTCCTCCTGGCCCAGACCTCGGACTTTGTTCCCTTCCCGGCCCTGATTCCCGACTTTGCCTTCATGGAGCCTGTGGCTGCGGTGATTGGCTCCTCCGATTTGGCCATCCTGGTGGTCTCGGCCCTGGTGATGATCCTGCTCACCGTGTTCATCAAGTTCACCCGCACCGGCAAGGCCATGCGGGCCACGGCCCAAGACCGCAAAATGGCGCTTCTGGTCGGGGTCAACGTTGACCGGGTGATCTCGATCACCTTCATCATCGGCTCGGCCCTGGCCGCGGTCGGCGGGGTGCTCATCGGTTCCCACATCGGCCAGATCAACTTTGCCATTGGCTTCATTGCCGGCATCAAGGCCTTCACCGCCGCCGTGCTCGGCGGCATTGGCTCGATTCCGGGCGCGGTGCTGGGCAGCTTTGTCCTCGGCCTGACCGAGGCCTTCGCCACCGGCTACGTTTCCAGCGATTATGAGGACGTGTTCGCCTTTGCCCTCCTGGTGCTCATCCTCATCTTCCGGCCCTCCGGCCTGCTTGGCAAGGCCGCTGTCGACAAGATCTGACCAACCCGAACCTCGCACTGTCCCATGCCCATACTCGCACTCAAGGATTTCTACAAAGGGATCAGCGCCGCCCTGTGGTTCATGTTCCTTACCTTTCCCCTTCTGGTCGTCAAGGTCAATCCGGTGGAGCAGGTCGTGGTCTGGCGCTGGCGCAACATGGTGCTGGTCGGCCTGTTCGCCTTTGCCTGTTCACTGGCCGCCCAGGGCTGGCGCAACTGGCGCGACCACCGACGCGATCAGGCCAGCAGTGAGCCGGTGGTCACCAAACAGACCAGCCGTTTCGCCGAACTCCTGCGCCGCCCCCAAGTCCGGTTGGCGCTGGCAGCGGCTGGCCTGCTCTTTTTCCTCGCCTTTCCGGGGATTTTCTCCGCCTACCAGGTCAGTATCCTGACCACGGCCCTGCTCTGGGTGGTGCTTGGCCTGGGGCTGAACATCGTGGTCGGCGTTGCCGGCCTCCTTGATCTCGGTTATGTCGCCTTCTATGCCGTCGGCGCCTACACCTACGCCCTGCTCCACCTCCACTTCGGCATCGGCTTCTGGATAGCCCTGCCCATCGGCGGCCTGCTCGGGGCCATGTTCGGCATCATGCTCGGCTTTCCGGTGCTGCGGTTGCGCGGCGACTATCTGGCCATCGTCACCCTGGGATTCGGTCAGATAGTCCGCCTGGTGCTGGAAAACTGGGGCGAGTTTTCCAAAGGCCCAAGCGGCATCTCCAACATCCCGGCGCCATCCCTGTTCGGGCTTGACCTTAGCTTGGAGCAGAACATGATCTATCTCTACTACCTGATGGTGCTGATGGTGATCTGCACCATCTTCGTGGTCAACCGGCTGCAGAACTCGCGCATCGGTCGCGCCCTGTTCGCCCTGCGCGAGGATGAGATTGCCTGCCAGGCCATGGGCATCGACCGGACCCGCATCAAGCTGACCGCCTTTGCCCTGGGCGCCACCTGGGCCGGCATGGCCGGGGTCTTCTTCGCGGCCAAGAACACCTTTGTCAACCCGGCCAGTTTCACCTTTCTCGAATCAGCCATCATCCTCTGCATCGTGGTGCTCGGCGGCATGGGCTCGATCATCGGCGTCATCATCGCCGCCCTGATCCTGATCCTGCTGCCCGAATACCTGCGCGCCTTCTCCGACTATCGCATGCTCGCCTTCGGCGCCGTGCTGGTGGCGATGATGATCTTCCGGCCCCAGGGCATCATGGCCGACCTCCGCCGCTCCTACACCACCACCAAGAGCAAGCCATGACCGCTTCCACCCCAG
>CAZFPV010000106.1:0-6842 GCA_964521155.1 uncultured Desulfobulbus sp.
TTTGGCTTCCGTGATTTCTTTCACAGTTGTACCTGACATGGTTATGGTTCCTTGTATCGGTGAAGGGGTCGCGTGCTGGCCTTACAGCGAGCAGCTGCCGGCAAGCGTGCGGAAGATGTCGATCAGGCGGACAACGCCGATCACAGCCTGGTTTTCGACCACGGGCAGGCAGGTTTCGTTCGCCTCCATCATGATCTCGGCGGCATGGAGCGGATGCATCTCGGCCTTGATCGACTTGAGCGGCGGCGCCATGTACTGGCTGACCGGCAGGGCCCCCTGGCGCTTGCATTCGGCCTGGAAGCTGTCCTCCATGAGGATGGCCAGGTCGGAAAACTTCTCCTTCTTGCCGGCAAAGATGGCCTTCTGGCCGCCGTCGAACAGGGTCGGGAAATAACAGGTGAGGATGCCGCGGATGGTCAGGCGGCCGACGTACTGGCTCTGGCTGTTGATCAGCAGCAGTTCGTCGTAGAGCAGGTTGCCGGAACCGTTGACGGTGTGGGAGAAGAGCTCGCCCACGGCGTCATGCACCGAGGCGTCGCTCTGCAGATGGGGAAACTGTTCCAGGGGAATGACGAGATCCTTGATTACGGGCATTGTGTTCATGCCTCTCTCCTTTCTAGGTGATGGGGGGAAACCGGTTACCAGCTCTTGCTCTGGAGTATCTTGCGCAGCTCTTCCTGGGACTGTTTCTGCAGCACCAGCATGCGCTTGCCCTTGGCCTCGCCGATCTTGCTCATCAGCTCGGAGAGCTCGACCGGTTTCTGCAGGAAGTCGCCGGCCCCGAGCTTCATCGCCTCGACGCCGCTGGCCACGGAACCATGGCCGGTGAGCATGATGATCTCGGCGTTGGGGTTGTCCGCCTTGATGCGCTTGAGGGTTTCGAGTCCGTCGATGCCGGGCATGGACAGGTCGACGACGATGGCGTCATACTCCTGTTCCTTGGCTTCGGCTATCGCCTGTTCGCCGCTGGTGACGGCGCTGACCTTCAGGCCGCGCATCTCGAGACGACTGGACAGTGTTTCAAGAAAATCCTGCTCGTCGTCGACCAGCAGCACCTTGGCCTCCATTTCCTGATCCATACCTTTCTCCTTGCATCCATTGACATCATTCATCTGTCAGGCGTGACCGGACTGTCGGGTCCGGAACGCTGAACGGCGGTTCATTTTCCCACGGTGGCGAAAAAGCAAATTCAAGGCCAGAAAGCGGACAATATTTTATTTCAATAATATTCATAGGTTGATTCAAAAGACTGTACCCGGCCAATCCCTGAACGAAAAAGGAACACGATGAAACACTCGCTGTCAAGGAGAAGGTTCCATATTGTTTCTTTTCGTTGCATAACGCTTCGCCGCACCCCGGACCCCGCCAGAGAAAACCCGTCGCCCATCGCCTACCCCGCTTGAAATAGCAGCCGCGGATGACGTTTCACCTGCGGAACGTTTTGAAACAACTGAAGCGCGCACCCTGATTTTTCCCAGCAACCCCAGGCCGCATTATTTTTTCCCTTGACGCTCCGCCGCAAACGCCGTACAAAACTGACTGAGCACTCAGTCTAATTTCTTCCGAGCGGAACATGGCCAACACCAACGCGAAAAAGAAGGACGCAATCCTCCAGGCCGCCACCTTCCTGTTCGCCCGCAAGGGCTACCGGGAAACGGCCATGGGCGAGCTGGCGAAGATGACCGGCGCGGCCGAGGGCACCATCTTCTATCATTTCAAGAGCAAGCAGGGGATCTTCCTCACCATCCTCCGCAGCCTGAAGGAGGACATCCTGCCCGAGTTCGAGCGCTACCGGAATGCCGAGTCAGAGCACACCGGCCTGGACATGGTCGAGGAGACCATCTCCTTCTACCTCTACATGACCAAGAGCCGGGAGGATTTGTTCGCCATCCTCAACCAGCGGTACGCCTACGAACTGGCCGAGACCAACCCGGAATGCCGGGAAATTCTCGAGGCCATCTACAACTGTTTTGTCGACATCTTCGAGAGCGCCATCGCCGGCGGTCAGCAGGACGGATCCATCGACCCGGCCATCCCGGCGCGCAAGTCGGCGCTAATTGTGTTTTCCATGGTGGACAGCATGGTCCGGTTCCGCATGAACAATCTCTACGATGTCGGCGCACTGTACAAAGAACTGATCGATTCCTGCCGGCGTATGCTGGAAAATCGGCGGCGCCCAAGCAATGAGGCCCCAACACCGCAACAGCAACCATCAATCTGAACGAACCGAGGTGCAACGAACGGCATGATCAAGCGTATCTTCCCCTTTCTGGACTGGTTCTCCGGCTACAACCTGAACCTGTTCAAGGCCGACTCCATCGCCGGCCTCACAGTGGCCCTGGTGCTTATCCCCCAGTCCATGGCCTATGCCCAGTTGGCTGGCCTGCCCGCCTACTTCGGCCTCTACGCGGCCTTCCTGCCGCCCATGATCGCCGCCCTGTTCGGTTCGAGCCGGCAGCTGGCCACCGGCCCGGTGGCGGTGGTCTCACTCATGACCTCGGCCTCGCTTGAACCGCTCGCCACCGCGGGCAGCGAGGGCTACATCGCCTACGCGATCCTGCTGTCGCTGCTGGTGGGCATCTTCCAGCTGAGCCTGGGCATTCTCCGCCTCGGCCTGGTGGTCAACTTTCTCTCCCATCCGGTGGTCAACGGCTTCACCAATGCCGCCGCCATCATCATCGCCACCTCCCAGCTCTCCAAAATGTTTGGCGTCAACGTCGACAACGCGCCCCACCACTACGAGACCATCATCAGGGTGGTCCGTTCCGCCTTCCATTACACCCACTGGCCGACCCTGTTGATGGGGGTGCTCGCCCTGGCGATCATGATCGGACTCAAGCGGGTCGCGCCACGCGTGCCCAACGTGCTGGTGGCGGTGGTCATCACCACCCTGATCTCCTGGGCCACTGGCTTTGAACATAGAGCCAGCATCGACAGCCAGGCCATCCAGTCGCCCGAGGCCCTGACCATGATCGCCGCCTTCAACTCGGCCACCGAAGGCATCGGGCCACTTGCCGAGGAGCGCACCAAAAGTGGCAAGGAACTCGAGGCCGCCAAGAAAGGGCATGACGCCATCGCCCGCCTGGATGCCGAGCACAGGGACCGGGTGATTCAGTTGCGCATGGAGGAGCTCAAGGAAAAGTCCCAGCTCCATCGTGAACAAATCCGCCTGCTCTTATTCAAGGCGGCTGTCCAGGCCGATGACAGCCTGTTGTTCTATCCCTCCGATCAGTTGCCCGCCGGAGCCAAAACCGACGGCCGAACCTGGCGCATCCGGGTCGGGAGCAAACCACTCAAGCTCGACAAGCTGCCCATGAACGGCGGCGGCGAGGTCATCGGCGTGGTGCCCAAGGGCCTGCCGGCCCTGACCGTGCCTAAGATCGATTTCAACGTCATGCTCCATCTCTTCCCCTACGCGGCCATCATCTCCCTGCTTGGCTTCATGGAGGCCATCTCCATTGCCAAGGCCATCGCCAGCAAGACTGGCCAGCGCATCGATCCCAACCAGGAACTGATCGGCCAGGGTCTGGCCAACATCGTCGGCGCCATCGGCAAGTCCTATCCCGCCTCGGGCTCGTTCTCCCGTTCGGCGGTCAACCTGCAGGCCGGCGCGGCCACCGGCATGTCGAGCGTGTTTACCAGTTTGACCGTGGTCATCGCCCTCTTGTTCTTCACCCCCCTGCTCTACCACCTGCCCCAATCGGTGCTGGCGGCGATCATCATGATGGCGGTCATCGGCCTGATCAACGTCTCGGGCTTCATGCATGCCTGGCACGCCCAATGGTACGACGGCCTCATCTCCATCCTGGCCTTCCTCTGCACCCTGTGGTTCGCGCCCCACCTGGACAAGGGCATCATGCTGGGCGTGGTCCTCTGCTTGATGGTCTTCCTCTACAAAAATATGCGGCCGGTGGTCACCTCCCTGACCAGGGACCGCAGCCGCACCCTGGTCTGCCCGATCGGCAAGGGCCTGGAGGAATGCAAGTACCTGTCGCTCATTCGCTTTGAGGGACCGCTCTTTTTCGCCAACGCCAGCTACCTTGAGGATCAGATCTCCGACCTGATGCTATGCAAGACCACCCTCAAGCACGTGCTGATCGTGGCCAACGGCATCAATGATATTGACGCTTCGGGCGAGGAAACATTATCCTTGCTGGTCGGCAGGTTGCGCAGCGCCGGTATTGACATCTCCTTCAGCGGGGTCAACGAATCGGTCAAGACGGTCCTGGTGCGAACGCATTTGCTCAACAAGATCGGCGAAGATCATATCTATCCGACCATGGAGGCGGCCCTGAAAGCCATCCATCCGCCCCTGCATGCGCACGGGGAAACAGAGGACTGCCCCCTGGGAACCCAACCGCAACCCGAGATCATCCACCCGTAGGAGAACCATCCCATGTCCGTGATCACCCTATTCAGCGCCCTGTACTGCAACGAAGAGCCTATCATCCGGGGACTGGTGGAAAAGACCGGGTACCGGTCCGTGACCGACACCGATCTGGTCAGCAAGGCCAGCAGCCTCTCCGGACTGGCCTCGGACCGGATTGACCGCGCCTTTTCCCACAAGACCTCGCTCTTCAACCCCTTCACCCATGAGAAGGAGAAATCGATCGCCTATCTGCGCCTGGCCGTGGCCGAGACCCTGGCCGAAGGCAAGCTGATCGTGTCGGGCCACTGCAGCCACCTGGTTCCGGCCACCATCTCGCACGTCTTGCGTCTTTGCCTGGTCTCAGAGATGAGCCACCGGCTGCAGCAGGCCGCTCGCGAACAACCCGCGGACAAGGACCCGCACAAGACCATCCACAAGAGCGACGAGGACAAGAGTGCCTGGTGTCTTCAGGTGCGCGGCAATCCCGACCCCTGGGATCCGAGCCTGTACGACATCGTCATTCCCACCGACAAAATCGCCGCGGAAGAGAGCGTGCACCTGATCCTGCGCAATCTTCACTCCGACGTGCTGGTTCCCACCGAGGCCTCGCTGGCCGCTCTGGATGACTTCCATCTCCAGGCCAAGGTGCAGCTGGCGCTGACCTTGGAGGGGCACGAGGTCACCGTGGCCGTCAAGGACAAGGCGGTCACCCTGACCATCGAAAAAAATGTGCTCATGCTCAGCCGGCTTGAGCAGGAACTGCAGGAGATCGTCAATAAAATTGATGGGGTAGCCTCGGTCGCCACCCAGGTGGGGCAGGACTTCCATCAGGCCGACATCTATCGCAAGCTCGAGTTCCAGGCGCCTTCCCGGGTGCTTCTGGTCGACGACGAGCGCGAGTTTGTCCAGACCCTTTCCGAGCGGCTGCTGCTGCGCGATATGGGCTCGGCCGTGGCCTATGACGGCGAGTCGGCCCTGGAGATGCTGCGCGAGGATGAGCCGGAGGTAATGATCCTCGACCTGAAGATGCCCGGCATCGACGGCATGGAGGTGCTCCGGCGGGTGAAGGAGACCCAGCCCGATATCGAGGTGATCATCCTCACTGGCCATGGCAACGAATCCGACCGCGAGACCTGTATGAACATGGGCGCCTTTGCCTACCTGCAGAAGCCGGTGGACATCGACATTCTCAGCGAAACCATGAAGGCGGCCAACGAGAAGATCCAGGAGCGCAGGCTGCAACGGGGCGCCTAAGCGGCAGCGCGCCCGCCATAGTGGCACAGAAGACCGCCTGACGTAGGCAGAGCACGGCAGGAAATGGAGCCAGGGAGCGGGCGCAACGCCCGCCCCCTGGCACGGGAGGAAGGTATGGCATCGCAGCTGTTCAAACCCCGGTTTCTCGACCAGCAGGACCAGGGCTCCGGGATGTACAAGCCGCTGTTCAATTTCCGGCGGCTGTGGAAGCAGTCCATTGCCGCCACCCTGGCCGTGGCCCTGCTGCCCCTGCTGGCCCTGGCGGTGGTCGACTACGTCATCAGCAAACAGGCCCTGGAATCCGAACTCCATCTCCAGACCACCAGACTGGTCTCCAACGCCCGGCGGACCCTGATCTCCTACCTGGATGAACGCAAGTACATCCTCAACTTCCTCGTCTTCGACAACTCCTATGAGCAGCTGTTCGAAACGCGTCGGCTGCATCAGTTGCTCGAGAACCTCAAGAGCGGCCTGGGCGAATGGATGGACCTGGGGGTGATCGACCACAACGGCGTCCAGCGCAACTACGCCGGACCCTACCCGGTCAAGGGCATGGATTACAGCCAGCAGGAGTGGTACAAAAACCTGGGCTACACTGACCAGGACACCTACCTCGACACCATCTCCATGCGGTCGAACATCAGCGACGTCTTTCTCGGCTTTCGCAACACCCCCCACTACGTCCTGTCGGTGCTGCACAACAACGATCAGGGCCAGCACTATGTCCTCCGGGCCAGCCTGGACATCGACCGGCTCAGCAGCATCCTCTCCCACCTGGAGGTCAGCGGCAAGGGCGACGCCTTCCTCATCAACCGCAAGGGGGTCATCCAGACGCCCAGCCGCCGGTTCGGCGGCGTGCTCGACACCTTTCCGCTTGCCGTGCCCGACTACTCCGAACGGACCGAGGTCATCGACAGCCATGACCATCTCGGCAACCCGGTGATCATCGGCTACGCCTACATCACCGGCAGCCCCTTCATCCTCATAGTGATCAAGCAGAAGAACGAGCTGATGGCCTCCTGGTATGCCAACGGGGTCAAACTGCTCATCTTTCTTGTAGCCTCCGCGCTTGCCATCTGCGCGGTGGTGTTCGGCATCAGCACCTACCTGGTCAACAGCATCTTTCGGGCCGACCAGGATCGGGTGGCGACCCTGCACCAGGTGGAATACGCCAACAAGATGGCCTCCATCGGCCGGTTGTCAGCGGGCGTGGCCCACG
>CAZFPV010000107.1:0-6764 GCA_964521155.1 uncultured Desulfobulbus sp.
GCCGCCACCCGCTTGAGGCAGACCGGGCAGAGGCTTTCGGTGGAGGACAGGGGCAGGGGGAGGCGATCAGAAGACACCGGTCTGCTCCCTGGGCAGGGTGGGGTCGATGCCATTCTCGGCGAGGATGCCAAGCACGGCTTCGCGGGCGCGCAGCATGATGTCGCCGCAGCGTTCGGGCTTGCGCCCACCCTGGAAGATGACAATGTCCTCGCAGCGAATCCCGCCCCAGGTGGAAGCGCTCTGCTTGAACCAGTCCATGAACTGGGCCAGCAGCAGCGGATAGCATTCCAGGGTCTGCTCCTCGGTGCTGCCCTTGGCGGCATAGAGGGCCATGACGCAGGCGGCGCCGCTGGCAACGCCACAGAGGTCGCCTGTGCCCGATCCCTCGCACAACCCGGCCATGGCCCGGACCAGGGGAATGTTTTCCTCGCCCATGTCCTCCAGGCTGAGTTTGATCATGATCTGGCTGCAGCAGTAGCCTTGGCCCGAGAGCTGCAGGATGCGGAGTGCGGCGTCATCCATGGACGGTTCCTCGTTGTGCGATCAATGCCATGTATCCCAGCGGCGAAGCAGCCAGGGCGCAGCCGATGCGGCGGGCATCCTCCGCGTCCAGAAACAGCCTCCAGAACTGTTCCAGGCTGCCGTGGGTGAAGATGATCTGTCCTGCCAGTTGCACCAGCAGGTCGCTGTGATCACGGTGCATTATGAGGGTAAATCCGGCTCGATCGAGCGCCTCGGTGATGGCGGTCAACGGCATGGCCTGGGTGATGCAGCTGCGCAGGTCCGGCAATTCCTTCTGCTGTCGCGACTTTTTGCGGTAGATGTCGGTGACAATCAACCTTCCGCCGGGTTTGAGCACCCGGTGCACCTCTTGCAGGCTGGCGTCGATATCGCCGGTCAGGGAGAGCACGCATTCGCAGATCACCCCGTCGAATTGCCCGTCCCGGCATGGGATGGCGGTTGCCGTACCCTGGAGAAGCAGGGCCGTGGGCGCCTGCCTGGCGGCCCGGTCCAGCATGGCGGCGGAGGGGTCGAGCCCGGTGGGGACCAGGCCGAAGCGCGAGGCCATCAGCGCGAGGCTATGGCCGGGACCGCAGCCGATATCAAGGACGCGAGCACCTGGTTCCAGGCCGCAGAGACGTAACAGTTCGCCCGTCAGGGCGATGCCGCCTGGCCTGAGTGCGCCTCCGGTCACGGCCGACAGTTCATCCCGCTCGTAGAGGGTGACCGGAGGGGGGGCTGGACAACGGCGGGCGGCCTTCATCTTATTTGTCTTCCAGCAGTTGTTCGACTTCCAGCATTTTACCCACGGCCAGGTCTTCCGGCACCAGGATGAAACCGCACCCCGGGCAGGTCATGAGTTCAACCGTGAACACCGAATTGAGGTAGGTCACATTCACCTTGGCCGGTTGCAGCGCCTGGCCGCATTGGGCGCATTGCCAGCTGGTCGCGGCCAGGAAGGAAAAGGTGCTCATGACAGGACCTCCGGCAACTGCATGCGATGGCTGTAGCCGTTATGGATCAGAAAGCCCTGGTCCGTCGGTTCGTACTCGACCCAGTAGGTCACCCGAGTCGGCCTGTGGCTCGCCAGTCGATGGTTGTTGACCGGATTGAGCAGAAACCTGCCAGTGGCTTCGGCCTGGTGGATGACCTTCTGGAGGTCCTCTTTCAGGATGTGGCGTTCGTTGAGCAGATCGAGCACCTCAGCTCTGATGCGCAGAGGAATGCGGACGTGCTCCGGTCGGGGTTCGGCCTCCTCATGCCACAGACTGGCCAGCAGTTCCGCCTTGAGTCGGGCTCGGTTCTCATGACGGCCCGAGAACCCCGGATTCCTGCGGAAGAGTGGATCGCCAGCCTCGGGCGAGCCAAAGAGATAGTCCAGCAGGTGGGCCACCGGTTGCCCGGCGGCGGCGAGATTGTCACGGCACA
This sequence comes from uncultured Desulfobulbus sp., assembly GCA_964521155.1. GTDB lineage: Bacteria > Desulfobacterota > Desulfobulbia > Desulfobulbales > Desulfobulbaceae > Desulfobulbus. Next base: position 1,930 of record CAZFPV010000107.1, read on the forward strand.
TGGCGCAGTAGGCCAGGCCGTCATAGGGGCTGCGCCCGGCTTTCACCATCGCGGCCTTGCGGCCCAAAGGTTGGTTGGCGAACTGCATCAGGCCGCCGTAGCCGCAGCAGTCGGCAAGCTCTCCGTCGTAGTCGTGTTCGACGACAGGCAAATCCAGTCTGGCGCAGAGATTGCGTACGCTGGTTCGCACACCCTGCTGGTGGCGGGCCGTGCAGGGGTCGTGGAGCGCGAGGGGCGCTGCAGGCTTTGGTTGTCCATTGACCGGCAGGTCCAGGCTGTCGAGCACCTCCCACAGGGAGGTCACTGGCAGTTCCGGGGCAAATTCCTTGAACACGGAGAGGCAGGACGAGCACGCGGCGATCACGGTCGGATTGCCCAGGCGTCCGATCTCTGTCATGCAATTGTTCAAGGTTGCGAAAAACAGCTCACGCTTTCCCGCCCAGTGGGCAGGAATGCCGCAGCAGTCAAGCATCAGTCCCACCCCGCCCGGCAGGCTGGCGGCAAGGAATTCGTAGGTCCGCTTGACGGTCTCGGGTGCGGATCCCGCCAGCTGGCAGCCAGGGTAGAAGATATACCTGCTCGTGGCCAAACCGGGCTGATGACGACCCAGGCGGCAGAACTGGCTGGTGCTGAACTGCATGTCCTCAAGGGCAAAATCGTGCGGCGAAGGAGGCATGTGGCCGGTCTCCACCATGTTCATCCGGGTGGTGCGACAGACCTCGGCCACCGGAAAATCATTGGGGCATATCACTGTGCACTGGCCGCAGAGACTGCAGGCATTGATCATTTTGTTGGCATTGCGGGTGCCCTGGACAATGGCCTGGTTGTTGTAGATTTTGCGCACCAGAGTTTTGGGATATTCCTTGTATTCGCGGAAATACACGCACTGCTTGACGCATTCCAGGCACTCGCAGCGGATGCAGCGGCCAGCCTCCTGTTGCGCCTCCTCGGCGGTATAGCCGGCCGCCTCGTCAGCCGGAAAAATCTCGGCGGCCGGGGCAAAACCCGTGATCACGGTATGCATTCGGGTGGCGCAGGCGCCTTCTTTCTCGCGTTGGGCGGTGAGCGAGACCTTCTGCAGAAAACGTTCGATGGACAAGGCCACGCGGCGGCCATCCTCCACCTGTTTGATGATGGAAAATTGCTTGCCCGGCAGGGTCCCGCCGCCACCGAAGCAGCGCTTGCGATCAAGGCCGAGGGTCAGCGGGTCGGGTTCGTCGATGGCAAAGGGCAACAGCGAGCCGTCGAAATCGTCCCAGTCGAAATACACGGCGTCGTACTCCCCGATCAGGGTTTCGATAGCATCCTGATCGAGCGGCGTCGATGGGCAAAAGTTCACGCCGTACCATTCAAGCGTGGCCAGGGCCTCGGTCAGCGCCTCCCGGGGCAGGGTGGCTTCCGCATAGGCACGCAGGGCGCCGCCCGGATCGGGACGACTGGTGAACAGAGTGGTCGGCCGTCCCTTGCGGGCCAGGTCGAGGGCTGCGGTCATGCCTGAGAGGCCGGCGCCGATGATCGCTACCCGCCCGCCCTTTGCCGGCAATTTGGGCAATTTGATGACCGTTTGGGTGTTACGGACGCAGAACTGTTCAAGTCTGCCGATGGCGAGCGGTTCGCCGATCTCGGCTCGCTTGCAGAACGGCCGGCAGGGCTGGTCGCACAGTCGACCGACAATTTCCGGGAACGGCATGGTCCGGTCGAGAATCTTCCGGGCCTCGCGCATATCCCCCTGGGCCAGGCAGGCCATGAAGGCGCGGACATCGACATGGATGGGACAGGCCGCGGTGCAGAACGGCTGTTCCTCCTGTATGCAACGGGCCTCGAGTTCTCTCAGCTGCGGCTGCTCCATGATTCGGCGATTGGTCTTCAGGTGGTTGGGAATGAGGGCATTCGGCGGGCACGCACCAGAGCGCGTGCCCGCCGATGTTTACAGGCCAATCAACAAAACAGACTCACCTGCTCATTTGGGCATGGCGGCCAGGACCTTCTCCGGCAGGGCCGGGAGCCGGCGGATACGAGCGCCGCAGGCGTTGTAGATGCCGTTGATGACCGCCGCATGCGGACAGGTCAGGGGCAGCTCGCCGACGCCCGAAGCGCCAAACGGGCCGGCCGGACGGGGCGACTCGACGTAGATGAGTTCCATGTCGTCCGGGATCTGCTTGATGTAGGGGAAACCTGCGCCGGCGAGCGTCGAGTGCTTCTTGATGTCCTCGAAGTCCTCGGTGAGCGCCAGACCGATGGCCTGGGCGATGCCGCCGTAGAGCTGGCCGTCCACCACCAGCTTGTTGACGATCTTGCCCACATCGGCCACGCAGGTCATGCGCTCCACCGTAGTCTTGCCTGTGGCTACCTCGACCGCCACCTCGGCCATGAACAGGCCGTACATGTAGCAGCAGAAGGGGCTGCCCTGGCCGTTGGCGTCGCAGTCCTTGGCCGGCGCACTCCATTTGCCGTTGACCTTGGTGGCGATGCCTTCCTGTACCATCTCGTCATAGCTGCGGAAGGAGCCATCGGCCTTCTGCATTGCCTTGAGTAACTCCTCGCAGGCAACGCGGACCGACTGGCCAACCACCACCTGGCTGCGGCTGCCGCCTGCAGGCCCGGAGTTGGGGCACTTGCCGGTGTCGTTCATCACCAGGCGGATCTTCTCCGGTCCGATGCCCAGGGGCCGCAGAGCCTCGTGGGCCGTGGCCAGCGTGCCCATGTCCGCGCCCTGGCCGTGATCCTCCCAGGTGTTGAACAGGGTGATGGCGCCGTCCGGGTTCAGTTCGGCGTTGCTTTCGGCGGTGTCGGGACCATCCAGGCCGGAGCCGTAGACGCCCAGCGCAATGCCCACGCCTCGTTTGATCGCCGGGGTGGAGTTGGCCGCTGCCCGTTTTTTCGCTGCTTCGTACTTGGGCCGCAGTTTGTCGATCATCTCCGGCAGGGAGTAGACCTCGGGATCCTGGCCAGTGGGAGTGGTCGCTCCCGGACGGTAGCAGTTCTTGTACCGCAGTTCCAGCGGATCCATGCCCAGCTTTTCGGCCAGCTCATCCATCAGTACCTCGGAGGCGAACTCGGACTGCGGCGAGCCGTAGCCGCGGAAGGCCGATCCCCAGGCATGGTTGGTGCACACGGTGCGGCCTTCGCCCCGGATGTGCTTGATGTCATAGCCGGCGCCGATGAATTGGGCCCCGCGCAGGGTCAGCAGGTCGCCGAACTCGGAATAGGGGCCGTGGTCCACGCTCCAGTCGGTCTCCATGGCCTGCAGCATACCGTCCTTGCTGGCGGCCAGACGAACGTTCATGAAGAAAGGCGAGCGCTTGCCGGTGTAGGTCTGCTGCTGGAAGTAATCGTAGCAGAGGAAGACCGGCCGTCCGGTGGCCAGTGCGGCCGCGCCGACCAGCGCCTCCATGGTGGGGCTGAACTTGTAGCCAAAGGTGCCGCCGGTGTTGTTCTGGATCAGGACCAGATTTTCCGGTTCCACGCCCAGGCCGGGGGCAATCATGTACAGGTGCAGATGCACGCCGATGGATTTGGAATGGATGACCAGCTTGCCGGCATCGTCGAGGTAGGCATAGCCGACATCGGGCTCAATCGGCATGTGCGGCTGGCGGCCGACATAATAGTCACCTTCCATGACCACATCCGATTTGGCGAAGATCGGTTTGGTCTCTTCGCCCTTGGCGATCTTTTGGATGTAATAGACGTTGGGCGTCCCAGGGTGGATTTCGATGGCGTCCGCTTCCATCGCTGCTGGGGCGCTCATGTAGGCCGGCAGCTCTTCGAGCTCGACCTTGACCATTTTGGCTGCGGCCTTGGCGTTCTTTTCGGTGTCGGCGCAGACGATGGCAAGCGCGTCGCCAAACTGGAACACTTTGGAATCGCAGAGAATTGGTCGATCCCAACCGTCGCCCTTGTTGGAGGGGAAGGTGATCAGGCCGGTGATCCGGTTCTTGCCCTTGATGTCCTTCGCAGTGACCACCTTGAAGACGCCGGGCATCTTCTCGGCCTCGCTGGTGTCGATGGAGAGGATGTTGGCGTGCGAAACCTCGGCCTGCACCAGGGCGAGCTTCAGGGTGTTCTCCGGTAGCTGCAGGCCCGAGTCGGCGCCGAAATCCCAGGTGCCGGTCACCTTGGCGGCGGCGCTGGGGCGCGGCATGTTGGTGCCGAACACCTTGCCGTCCTTGGGGATCTTGTAGGCCAGATCCTGCATGCTCATCTGTCCCTTGAGGACCTTGGCCGCATCCTGGACCGCATCGACCAGTTGCTTGTAGCCGGTACAGCGGCAGGCGTTCTTGTACTTCTGGAACCAGTCGCGGATCTCCTCGCGGGAAGGGTCAGGGGTGGCGTCAAGCAGCGCCTTGGCGGAAACGATGAAACCGGGGGTGCAGAAGCCGCACTGGGCCCCGCCATGGACCATCCAGGCCATCTGGATGGCGTGGAGATCCTGGGGGGTGCCGATGCCCTCGACCGTGGTGATGGCGGCGCCATCGGGCACCCGGTCCATCTTGGTGATGCAGGAGCGGATCAGCTTGCCGTCCATGATCACATTGCAGGCGCCGCACTGCCCTTTGCCGCAGCCAACCTTGGTGCCGGTCAGGCGAAGGTTTTTGCGGATGACGTCGGCGAGCAGATCGGCGCTTTCGACGACCACCGAGCGCTCAACACCATTGACATACAATTTCTTTCTCAGCATTGCATACTCCCATGAAAAAGGGGTGAGTGAACCATGCGGGTTGTGGCCGCATGGGGAAAAACCATCCAAATCGCAAACAGGAAATGCGGGACATGGATCAGATCCATGCCCCGCGACGCCAACCACAGCGTACTGCATCCATCGAAACAGCCGATGG
>CAZFPV010000108.1:0-3807 GCA_964521155.1 uncultured Desulfobulbus sp.
TGCAGCGCAGGGAAGCATGGCGATGACTGAAGAACGGGGAGTTGGGAAATCGTGAGGATAGGAAGGCTGGTGATTCTTAAGAGTTAACTGGCCAGCTGGAGCGCGAGGCAGGAAGGTCGATCGACAACTGCAAAGGCGGGACGCTGAAAAAATATAGGACAACCGGAGGGTACAACTGAATGTTCGGGGCGGAAGCATGGTTCCGCCCCGAAATTTTTACGACGACTTACTTGTGCTGGCCTTTTTCCTCGGCCTTGGTCGCACCTTGCATCCGCGCCAGCCCCTTGACGCCGATATGACAGGAGGTGCAGCGGGTGTTGGAGGCAAAGGCGATGTTGCCGTTGTGGCAGACGCCGCAGTACTTGCCGGCATACAGAGCCTGCATATTGAAATCCTTGTAGTTTTCCTCGGCCGCGCCTAGCCGCATTTCAAAGGCCTGGTCGTGGCAGCTGGCGCAGTCGAGTCCCATGTCCACATGACCCTTGTGATCGAAGACCACGGCCTTCACCGGGCGATTGAAGACCACAACCCCGGGCTGTTTCATATCGCTGCCGTGGCAGACCTTGCAGGTCTCAGGCCCGGTGGTGCTGAAGGCGGTTTTGCCGTCGTGGCAGGCGCCGCAGTATTTGCCCGCATCCAGCGAGGCCATGGTGTAATCGCCCTTGGCCTTGGCCGCTCCGCGCTTGCGCTCAAAGAGGTCGGGATGACAACTGTCGCAGCTGATGCCGGCGGTGACAACGTGGGTCTTGTGTTTGAACATGGACTTGACCGGTTCCATGTTGACGATCTGGGTGTTGCCAAAGGATTCGTACTGTGGCGCGGCCGCCTTGGCCGCCTCAGGCTGGGCCGGCGCCTGGGCGTGGCCACCCTGGCAGAACAGGAGTCCGGCGACCGCGGCGAAACAGAGTGTCTTGGTGGCTTGTGATGCAATGTTCATTGGTTTTTTTCCTCCAGCCGGTTAAACGTCTAAATTGACATTCATATAAAACACATTCGGCAGCGCGCCGGTTTCAGGTCGTAGCACCCACACGGTGGTTTCCGGCTGATGCACCAGCTGATACACCTCGCTGGTCGGGTCGCTGAGATCGCCAAACACCCGCACATGGGCTGGACAGGCCTCAACGCAGGCGGTATCCTTTTTCCCCTTGGACAGGCGGGTATCCAGACAGAAGTTGCACTTGTCCACCGCCCTGACCTCTTCATTGAAATAGCGGGCGTTGTACGGGCAAGCCGCCATGCAGGTCTTGCAGCCGATGCACTTCTTGCTGTCCATGACCACGATGCCGGTGGTCTTGTCCTTGTAGGTCGCCACAGTGGGGCAGACGCGGACGCAGGGAGGCTGGTTGCACTGGTTGCACAGAACCGGCATGAAAATTGTTTCTTTTTCCGTGGGGCTGATGTTTCTCACCCGCTCCAGGATAATGGTCCGCCAGCCATAGGAAGGCACATGGTTGGTCTGCACGCAGGCCTCCATGCAGAGTTCGCAGTTGACGCAGAGGTTCTGCCGCATGACCATGCTGTAGTGCGGCTTGTACGGATAGGTTTCGGTTTTCGGCATGGAGCCGATGGCGCCCTGGGCCGACCGGACGGAGGTCAGCGACAGGACCGTTCCGCCCATGAACAGACCGGTGATGGCCAGGCCGGCGCGAAGAAAGGTCCGCCGCTCCAGCGAAGGCAGGCTATCCACTCCCTCATCGTGCATCTTTTCCAGCTCAGTAACGTTCATCCCCATACCCTCAAGAAGAAAAAGTAGCGAAGAAAAATACCGGCGCCTAGTACGACAATGTGCTGTTTTAGCGCCGGAAAAAAGGGCGGATAATGAATAGCCGCTCATTTATTTTGTCACGCAATCAGCGAACATACCCCAAAACCGCTAGAAGAGCAAGTTTTCAAACACATGACAGAGGGGCCGATCCGTTTGACCCGCGACTTTTTTACCCTTGCCGAAAGTGGTCCTTCCTGTTCTGATGCAGGCGCTCGCCGCCGCCCGCCCCCACGGAGCAACAAGCCTTGGCGGCACGCCGGGCCGGAAGACAGGCACACTTCAACCGACACGCTCCCATGACGCAACAAACCGCACAAACGATACAGCAACCGGAAGATTCACTGGCTATTTTTTACCTGGATCGCGAGGGCCTGATCTCTGGTCTTAACAGAAACGCGGAATTGCTCACCGGACGCCCCCTGGGCGACCTGTTCGGCATGCCGATGGACCACGTCCTGGCGATCGACGGCCACGCCGCCAGCCTGACCGGAATTTTTTCCCACATCGACTGGAACCAGGCCCAATCCCGCAATTCCCTGCTTGTCGATCTGGACCAGAACGGAACCATCATCGAAGTGCTGGCCAACATCCTGCCGGTCTGGGGCCCGGACCGGTCCATCGTCGGCGCCCTGGTGACCCTGGACACCAACAATCAGGCGTTTTATCACCAGATGTTGCTCGACTCGATTCCCGAAGGCGTACTCACCGTCAACCGCGAGCTGAAAATCATCAGCTTCAACGCCGCCGCCACCCGAATCACCGGCTGGCCTCTGGACAGGGTGCTGGGGCAAAGCTGCCAGGTGGTGTTTCCGCCGGAACTGTGCGAAAACAAGTGTCTAATCAGAACCTCCATCGAAACCGCCACGCAGGTCTCCGCCCACACCGTCTATATCAATCACCGCGATGGCCACACCTTCCCGCTCAGTCTGACCACCTCACCGCTGATTGACCTCAACGGCAAGGTGATTGGCGGGGTCCAGACCTTCCATGACTGCTCTGATGCTCTCAACAACGATCTGATCCTGGCCTCGGTGGCCGACGGCGTCTTCACCATCGACCATGATCGCATCATCACCTCGTTCAACCGGGCCGCGGAGCACATCACCGGTTGGACCAGGGAGGAGGTCGTCGGCCGCCCCTGCCATGAAATCTTCCAATCCAGCGTTTGCGGCGAGGGCTGCCTGCTGCAACTGGCCATCGGCGAAAACAGCATGTATATCGACCGGTCCATCTTCATCAAGGGCAAGGCCGGCAACTCCATTCCGGTCACGGTCAGCTCGGCGCCGCTGTTTGACGATTTCGGCAACATTATCGGCGGCATAGAAACATTCCGCGACAACACCTCATCCATCCGCGAGAGCCTGATCCTTGATTCCATCGCCGACGGCGTCTTCACCGTGGACCGCCACTGGCAGATCACCTCGTTCAACCGGGCGGCGGAAGAGATCACCGGCTGGTCCCGGGACGACGCCATGGGCAAATCCTGCTCGGACATTTTCCATTCCTCGATCTGCGGCAAGAACTGCGCCATCGCCGAGAGCCTCTATTCCGGCCGGCCGGTGGCCAACCGCTCGATCACCATTAAAAACATCCGCGGGGAAAAGATCCCCATCAGCATCAGCGCCGCACCCCTGACCGACCACGAGGGCAACATCATCGGCGGAGTCGAGACGTTTCGCGACTTGACCGCCATCAACACCCTGAGGCAGCAGCTGCACCAGCGTTACACCTTCGACAGCATCCTTTCCAAGGCGCCAAGCATGCAGCGGCTGTTCGCCATCCTGCCGGACATCGCCCGCAGCCCGAGCACGGTGCTGATCCTTGGCGAAAGCGGCACCGGCAAGGAGCTGATTGCCCGGGCCCTGTTCAATGCCAGCGAGCGCGCCGACAAGCCCTTTGTCACCGTCAACTGCGGCGCCCTGCCGGAAACCCTGCTGGAGTCGGAACTGTTCGGCTACAAGGCCGGCGCCTTCACCGACGCCCGCAAGGACAAGATCGGCCGGTTTGCCGCCGCCGAGGGCGGCACCCTCTGCCTGGACGAG
>CAZFPV010000108.1:3817-6758 GCA_964521155.1 uncultured Desulfobulbus sp.
GTGCAGGTCAAACTGCTGCGGGTGCTGCAGGAACGGATCTACGAACCACTGGGCTCCAACACCCCTGTCAAGGCCGATGTCCGCATCATCACCGCCACCAACCGCGACCTCCAGGCCCTGGTGCGGGAAGGCGCCTTCCGCGAGGACCTGTTCTACCGCCTCAACGTGGTCAAGATCCAGCTGCCACCGCTGCGGGAGCGCAAGGAGGACATCCCCCTGCTGATCGACCACTTCATCAAGAAATACAGCGCCCAGCAGGGCAAGGACATCGTCGGCATCTCCAGCGGCGCGCTCTCGACCCTGATGCGCCACGATTTTCCAGGTAATATCAGGGAATTGGAAAACATCATCGAGTATGCCTTCATCCTTTGCGAGGGCGGCTACATCCAGCCCCGCCACCTGCCCGACCCCTTCGCCTCGGGCTTCGAGGAACAGACAACAGAGGCCGTCCCTGCCTCCGGGCCACAGACCCTGGAGGAGATCGAACGGCAATCCATTCTCCTCAGCCTGGAGCGCAACCACTGGCGCAAGATGGCCACCTGCCGCGAACTGGGCATCTCCAAGGACACCCTGCGCCGCAAGATAGAACGCTACGGCCTGGAAAATCCGCTGGGCAACGGCGCCGAAGCGGAAGAGTAGCCAAGCGACCGGCGACAACAGCGGCGCCGCGGCACACAAAAAAAGCGCCCCGAATAATCTGGACGCTTTTTTTCTGTGCTGCCATTGGTACGGGACGAACGAGCTCAGGCACCGACCCTCCGCCACTGCCTGGCGGCCCCGGCCTGACCGCAAGTGGGCCATCGCGGGGGAAACGGCAGGATCTCCGCGCTCATCCTTCCGCAACTCGCAACGACGGCCGCCACATCATCAGGCCGATGATTGGCGCTTTTTTTTTTGCCCGGCCTCTCCGGTCTTGCGCTGATCCTCTTCCTTGGCTTCCCGCCGGGCGGCCTCGTCGCCAACCGCGTGCAGGGTCTTGGGCACGGTCCAGTCCACCCGGGCCGAACAGTGCCGGTTGATCTCGGGCGGGCAACCGGCGACTTCCCAGCAGGGCACATAATCCATCAGCTTCTTCAGGCCGGGAATGCTGATGCCCTCCTCGTGGATGAACTTGCGCAGGCAGGTAATCCACTGGATGTCATCGGCGGAAAACATTCGCCGCTTGCCAATGATGGTCGGCCGGATCAGCCCTTCCTGCTCATAGATGCGGAGCGTTCGCGGATGCACGTTCAGCAGTCGGGCCGCCACCCCAATGGGGTAGATGGCCACATCGGAACGGATCGCTTGTATTTCCGTCTTTTTTCTCGCCATACCGCTTCTCCTTGCCATGCCGGACTGACCGGAACGGGCGCCATGCTCCCGTCCCGGTCCTGGTTCGGCGTTTACTCAGTGATCCTCGGACACATGGCCGCGGAACAGCCGTTCACCCATCATGAACAGCACACCGCAGAAGGCGAATCCGGACATGGTCACCATCCACTCATGCAGGGTCGGCGAGTAGGGCAGGATATGGGGCAGACCGACGATGTTCAGTTCATGAAACCCGGGGATGATCTGGCCGATAATCACCAGATCGTAGCGCATGACAAAGATGCCGATGATGCTCATCAGCGAACCAATGGCCATGGCGGTCAGATTGCGCGCCCGCACCGCCAGGATGATGGCCAGGGGGATCGCCAGACCCAGACCGACCTCGCCGTACCAGAAATTCTTGGAGTAGATGCCGTTGAACAGCGACATGAAGGCTTCGTACTCTCCCGGCGGTTTCCCAGAGACTCCGGCGATGAACTTCCAGGTGGTGAAGAACATGATGACGATGTAAAGCAGCGCCCCCAGTTTGGCCACCGAACGCAGCGACTCCTGGAGTTTTTCGCTCATCTTCCAGCCGTTGATGGTGTATCCCAACCAGTGGAAGAAGATCACGGTGGCGCAGCCGGACATCATCGCCGAAATGATGAAGTAAATCGGCATGTATGGCCCGTGCCAGAACTCGCGCCCGTTAAGCAGGCCAAACACCGCGCCCAGATTGGAGTGGGCGGCCACGCCCGAAACCACGCCGAGCAGCCCGCACATGCCGGCGATCTTGTGGCGGCCGGCCTGCAGCAGGGCGAATTCGATCAGCATGAAGAACAGATAAGCCCCGTACAGGGTGCCCATCCACCAGATGTTGGAACTCAGGTTGGGCGAGATGACGTTGTAAATGGCCATTCGCCAGGGGTTCTCGATCTCGAAGAAGATGACCAGAAATCCGGCGACGATGGTGGAAATGGCCAAATAGACCGAACGCTTGGCAATGGGCTTGAAGGCCTCGTAGCCAAACACATGGCCAATGGACGAAACCAGGCACAGGCCGGTCGAGGTGACGACGAAAAAGACATAGGCGGCCAGCATCAACCCCCAGGGCACCTCGCGAGTGACGCCGTAGGCATGCTCATGGCCGATGAACATGGCATGGGCGCCAAAGGCCACGCCGATCACGGTCAGAACGCCCAGAATGCCGATGACCCCGTTGTACACTCCCGAACGGGTGCCTTCCAACCCCCCTTCCTGGGGCAGGACCTTGGTCAGTATACTTTCCATACGCTTGTTTCCTCCCTGCCGAGCCCACCCATGCACGCGCATGCCGCTCGACGCTGATTGTTCTTCCGTGCGTTGCCGCACCCCCGGCCAACGACTGGAACTCTCAAGGCAAATCGCTTTCCTCCCGCACGGCCTGCAGGACCGGCTTGATCCGCAGATCGAACAGCGTATGGAGAAGAGCACCACCCAACCAGATGACGAAAAACACTATTGCTTCCATCCCTTCCTCCTTGACTCCGGCTTGCCCGGCCCGCGACGATCATGGAATGCGCATTGGCGGATGCGACCTTCCTTCCTGTCGCCGGCGCGGCGCCCGCTTTCCTGTTTGGCCCGGTTGGCATGCCGTGCTCCGGACCTCGCT
>CAZFPV010000109.1:0-6718 GCA_964521155.1 uncultured Desulfobulbus sp.
GTGTTCATCCTGCGCGGCGTCTCGGTCATGGGCGTTCCGATACCCAACGCCTGGATGGCCGGCTTGAAAAACATCGATCTGGTGGAGGTGTTCGGGGCGGAAAAGGGGTTTTGGCAGGGCTTCGCCGACGGTGTCGCCGCCATTCAGGTGCGGGAAGGCAATCTTCAGATCGTGCTGAAAGAATAGCTCCCGAAGTTCGCTGGTCGCTGGCGGTCGCGCGGTTTCTCAGCCACCAATAAAGAAAGCCCGATCGGCACAAGCCGACCGGGCTTTAATTTTCTGCGTTGTTCGAATCAGATCAGAAGGTGAAGCGAACTGCGCCGACTACGTTGTGGCTGTAGATGTCGGTGACTTCGGTGCCGTCGAGGTCCGCATCTTCCACGCCCAGGAACTCGTAGCCGAGGTCAACGGCAACGTTCGGGGTGAAGGCGTAGGAAACGCCGGTGCCTGCCTTGTAGGCAAAGGTGGTGTCGTCGTCATCGACGTCATAGATGCTGACGTCGGTGGTGCCCATGCCCAGACCGGCCATCACATAGATGCCGAAGCCGTCCATGATCGGGAACTCGTAGAAACCGTTGACCATGTAGGTGGTGATGCGAGCGTCACCGGTGCCTATGTTGGCAGACAAGTTGCCCAGCTTGAGCGCGTCGATGTCGTTCTTCTGGGAGGCAACCTCGAACTCAGCGCGGAATTGGTTGAACACCATGCCCACGGCGCCGCCGAAACCGTACCCATCGCTCATCTCAGCGTCAGCACTAAATATACCCTCCCTGACTTCAGGATCGCTGAGCATGGCCCATTTGCCCAGCGCCTTGACATAAACAGGATATGCCATGCCGGACTCCTGCGCCTTGACGGGCGCCGGGGCTGCCTTGGCCTGCTGGCATGCACGCAGCATTTCATCTTTCTGGTTTAACTGGGACTGCAGGGCATCAATTCTGTCCTGGCAGTCATCGGCTTTCATCTTCTTGCCAGGGCCGCCGGCCAGACAAACGCCTGCCGTGAGAACAAAGGCCGATGCCGCCATTACGCTCAGTACTTTTTTCATGGTTTTCTCCTTGGTTGTGCAATGTACGTTGTAAGTGGGTATGATTACCCGGAAACGAATGGTAGAAAAATTCCGTTGCAGGAAAAAATCCCGCCAACTCTGATGTGATATATAATGCGATTTTAATTCTCTGGCAATCGCTTTCAGCGGAAAAAATGTAAAATTTTGAACCTGGTAAAAAATTTTGAAAGAAGGAGGGCCGATCCCTTTCCCTGCCAGTGGTTACAGAGCGTCGCGACCCAATCACTTCACCTGTCTCTGTCCTCCTCCCGTGCGCTGAGCCCCGCCCCGGGCACCCTTCATCGGTTCTTTTTTCGCGTCTTTTTCGCTTCCTTGTTTTTGGCCCGGTTGGTCTTCTTTTTGTTTTCCGCCCGTTTGTTCTTGCCGACATCCCTGGTCGATGACCGCAAGGGGGCTGGGGCTTTGGGTTGAAACTCGTCGAACCAGGCGATGTAGCCATGGATGTCGGCCGGTATCCGGCGGGCAGCCCACTGCTGCAACGCTTCCAGCGAATCATCCATCGTCAGGCTCGCGGCCCGGGCAATGTCGTCTGGTCCGATGAAGCGAGCGTCAAAGAGACCGTCGGTCATGGCCTGGTCGAGTACGGCCATGGAGTCGCCGGGATGGAGGTCGCAAAGCGTGGCCGCCACCATGCCCCAGAAGGTGGCGCCGGGTTCGGCCTCCTCGCCGGTGAACAGACTCTGGAGAAAGGCGACCGCCTCGTCCCGGGTGATTGTTGCGTCAGCCACGGCAAAGGTCAGCGCTTCCACGGCCGCGCCGCGGACAAATTCGTCGACCTGCCGGTTGCCGATCAGCTGTTTGATCTGCTCGACCGAGCCGTTGCAGGTCCGGTGGAGCAGGGTGGGCAGGGTCTCGGTGCTCATATCGCCCCAGAGCGGCTCCAGATGCTCCCCGGGTATGGAAAAGGCCCGGATGATCGGCAGATGGGCGGCCGGTTCCTGGAAATGGGCCAGGAGCGAGGCGGCATAGGTATGACCGTTGCGGTCTTCCAGCAGGTAGCGGTAGGGGTTTTCGGCCACATCCTCGAGGATGGCAAGCAGATGCGGCGTGAGTTGCTCCCGCAGGGTCAGCGCCTGGTCCATCTCCTCGCGCAGATAGGTTGTGGTGGCAAAGTCGAATCGGGCTAGCAGCCGCTCAATGTCCGGTGACAGGTGCATATGGGGATCCTCTTGAGAATGGAATAGCGGATTGGAACGGCGGCACGGTACCGGCTTTTTTCCAGCCGGTCAATGCGGGGATGGGCGGCAGGAGGTCAGTTTAGCGGAATGTGCAGCGCAACCGGAGGCCTTCGGGCGTGCCCACGGGCTGAAGCCCCAGTGGCAGCAGGAGATGGAAGAGCGGCCGGCCAAAGGCGAAGACTTCGCGGTGCACGGTGAGGCCGAGGCGTGACTGCACCTGTTCGCGGAATGCCAGGTCAGCCGCGATTGCTCGCTCGAGTTCGGCGATCAGGCAGGGACGCGCCGAAGCCTGTTGCAGGCGCTGGGCGACGGCGCCCAGGTCGGGACAGGGGCAGCGCTGCTCATGCTTGCGCATCAGCGGCAAGAGGGGATCGTCGGCGTCAAGGCAGTCGAAACGGGTGAGCAGGTCACGGCCTGCGAGCGCCAGCAGCGGTCCGGTATCAGTACAGTCGAGCAGGCCGCAGGCCATGGGCCGTCGATCGTAGCGCAGGCAGCCGCTGGTGTTGTCGTCATAGAAAACGCAGCACCAGTCGCCGTCCCGTCCCCGCACCTTGAGGAACTCATGGTGCACCGTCTCGGGGCCGGCAGCCAAGGGCGCGATCGCCAGCTCGCCCCGGCGCACGGTCACCAGATCGTCCAAGGCCAGCGCGCCGCTGCGAATCAGCCCCAGATCAGGCCCATGCAGGGCGGGGCCGCCCTGGCGGCAGCAATCGCCGCACCGGCGGCACCCGATCGTGGGTTCATTCATGGCAGGAGGTCAAGGCGGTCGCCCCGGCGCAGGGCGCCCGGGGTGATTACCTTGGCGAAGATACCCTCGCGCGGCATGATGCAGTCGCCGACCTGCTTGAAGATGGCGCAGCCATGGTGGCATTTCTTGCCGATCTGGGTCACTTCGAGCACCACCTCGCCGTTGCTCAGTCGCGTGCCAATGGGCAGGTGCGCCAAATCAAGGCCCTCGGTGGTGATGTTCTCGGCAAAGGCGCCGGGTTCGAGTTCAAGCCCCTTGTTGCGCATGAAGTCGATGGACTCCTCAGCCAGCAGGCTGACCTGGCGGTGCCAGTCGCCGGCATGGGCGTCGCCGACCATGCCGTGATCGACCCGCAGTTCCACGGACTCCACCGGTTCCTTGTTGACGCCCTTTTCCCGGCTGATGTTCAGTGAGATGATTGTTCCCATGGGATGGATGAATAGCTTGGAGTTATAGAAAAAGTTGTAGAAGATTGACAATGTCAGGCTGCAGGCAGCTTAGGCCATCAGATCCGTGCTCAGGTAGCGTTCGCCGGTATCGGGCAGGATGACTACGATCCGCTTGCCGGCAAACCCTGGCTGGGCCGCAAACCTGAGCGCCCCGGCCACGGCCGCGCCGCCGGAGATGCCGCAGAGGATGCCCTCCCGCCGGGCCAGGGTCCTGGCCTGGAGCACGGCCTCCTCGTTGTCGATGGCCGCGATCTCGTCGATCACCGATCGGTCGAGAATCTGGGGGACAAAGCCGGCGCCGATGCCCTGGATCTTGTGCGGACCCGGCTTGCCGCCGGAGAGTACCGGCGAGGCCGCCGGTTCCACCGCCACCACATGCAGTCCCGGGTATTGCTCCTTGAGATACCCGCCGGCCCCGGTGATGGTCCCGCCGGTGCCGACGCCGGCGACAAAGACATCCATCCGGCCCCCGGTCTGGCGCCAGATCTCGGGACCGGTGGTCCGCCGGTGCATGGCCGGGTTGGCCGGGTTGGCGAACTGGTTGGGCATGATGGCGCCCGGCGTTTCCCGCTGGATGGCCTCGGCCCGGGCGATCGCGCCCCGCATGCCCTCAGCCGCGGGCGTCAGCACCAACTGGGCTCCCAGGTGGATCAGCAGTTTGCGCCGTTCGATGCTCATGCTCTCGGGCATGGTCAGGATCAGGGTGTAGCCCCGATTGGCGCAGACAAAGGCAAGTCCGATGCCGGTGTTGCCGCTGGTCGGCTCGACGATGACGCCGCCCGGCTTGAGTTGACCGGCCTGTTCGGCGGCATCGATCATGGCCACAGCCACCCGGTCCTTGACGCTGCCCAGCGGGTTCATGGATTCGATCTTGGCCAGCAGGTCGACCCCGGCCTCAGCGCCCGTCCTGGCCAGACGGACCAGCGGGGTCGCCCCCACCGCGGCGGTGAAGGTATCGCAAATTGCCGTGGTCATACCCGTACCCCCTCTTTCGTGCCGAAATAGACCAGCCGCGGCTGCTCCAGCAGCACCCGGGTGTCCGGGCCGATCGACTCGGTCAGCCATACGTTGCCGCCGATGATCGAGCGGGCCCCGACCACGGTCTCGCCGCCGAGGATGGTGGCGTTGGCGTAGATGATGACGTCGTCCTCGATGGTCGGGTGCCGCTTGACGTTGCGCAGCAGGACGCCTGCGTCCTTGGGCAGCGACAGCGCGCCCAGGGTGACGCCCTGGTAGATCCGCACCCGGTCGCCGATGGCGGTGGTGGCGCCAATGACCACGCCCGCACCGTGATCGATGAAGAAGTGCGAGCCAATCGTGGCCTCGGGGTTGATGTCGATGGCGGTGCGGTGGTAGGCGTGCTCGCTCATGATCCGGGGGATGAGCGGCACCGACAGTTCTTGCAGCCGGTGGGCCAGGCGGTAGACCAGGGTGGCGAACAGGCCGGGATAGCTGAAGATGACCTCGTCCGAGTTGTGGGCCGCCGGGTCCCCGGTCAGGGTGGCCTCGATGTCGGTTTCCAGCTGGTTGCGGATGGCCGGGAGGCTGTCGATCAGGTCTGCGGCGAGCTCATAGCTGCGCTCGCCGCAGAGGGTACAGCTCTGGCTGTGGCGGAAGCAGTCGTGGCGGATGGCCGAGCTGATCTGGCTGGCCAGGTTCTCGTAGAACAGGCTCACCTGCTGGCCGAGGTGGTAGTCCAGGTTTTCCGGCCGCAGGATCACCGGAGAAAAGAAACCGGGGAAAAGAATCCGCTGGGCCTGCTCGATCAGGTCGATCACCTCGATCTTCGAGGGGATCGGAACCGGCTCGATGTGGCTCGCCCAGCGGCCGCTCTTGAAGCCCTGGCTCAGGGCCGAGACCGCGGCCGGGATCGGGTTGCGCACCCGCTCGGCCGAGGTCGATTCCGTCTTGCAGGAACCGGTCAACAAATCTCTTTCTTCCATGACAAACGCTCCCGATCAACAACGATCATTCCGCGCGCGCCAGCATCATGATGCCGTAGGTGGCGCGGAGGTTTTTACACAGCCGGACGATGTTGCCCCTGTAGTCGTGGTGGTGGGTGTTGATCGCCACCTGGCGCACGGTGCGCACCCCGATGGTGCGCAGGAACTGGTTGAAATCCTTGATGGTGATAACCCGGATGTTGGGGGTGTTGTACCATTCGTAGGGCAGCTGGTCGGTCTTCGGCGCCATGCCGGTGAACAGCAGCTGCAGCCGCGCCGACCAGTGGCCGAAGTTGGGAAAGCTGACGATCACCCGCCGGCCGATGCGCAGGAGGTCGATGAGCAACTCCCTCGGGTCCTGGATCTGCTGCAGGGTCTGGCTGAGGACGACCACGTCGAAACGGTGTTCGGGGTAATCGGTGACCTCGCGGCGAAAGTCGCCCTGGAGCACGGTCAGGCCGCGCTCGATGCAGTGGGCGGCCTTCTCCTCGGAGAATTCAATGCCCGTGCCCTGCACCTGCTTGTGGGTTTTCAGGTAGTCGAGCAGGTCGCCGTTGCCGCAGCCCAGATCCAGCACCCGCTCGCCCGGTTCGATCCAGGAGGCGATGACCTGGAGGTCGAAGCGCACCGCGCCCAGTTCCTTGTTATAGACAGCGCTCATGAGACACCCGGTCGAGGAAGCCGCTGATCAGGCCGTAGAGCCGCTGGTTGGGCAGGAGAAAGGCGTCGTGGCCCCACTGGGCCTCGATCTCGCAGAAACTGACGTCGCTGCCGTTTTTCTTCAGGGCCGAGACGATGTCCCTGGACTGGTAGGTGGGGTAGAGCCAGTCGGAGGTAAACGAGATCACGAGAAAACTGACGCCGGCGAGGGCCTCGTTGATCAGCAGGTTGCCGCTGTCGCGCTGCAGGTCGAAATAGTCGGCCGCCTTGGTGATATACAGCAGCGAGTTGGCGTCGAAGCGGTCAACGAATTTCTTGCCCTGGTGATGAAGATAGCTCTCGACCTGGAAATCGCCGGTGAAATCGAAGGACAGGGCGCTGCGGTGCAGACGGCGACCGAACTTCTCGCGCATGGCCTCGTCGGAAAGATAGGTCACATGCCCGATCATGCGCGCCACCGCCAGTCCGTGCGTCGGGCCGGGGCCGTCGTAGTAGTCGCCGTTGTTCCATTCCGGGTCAGCCATGATCGCTTGGCGGGCGACCTCGTTGAAGGCGATGGCCTGGGCCGAGTGGCGGGTGGTGGTGGCCAGTGGAATGGCCGAGACTACCATCTCGGGAAAGTCGGCGCACCAGCGCAGCACCTGCATGCCGCCCACCGAGCCGCCCACCAG
>CAZFPV010000110.1:0-6706 GCA_964521155.1 uncultured Desulfobulbus sp.
CAGCCGTAAAGCATCACGTAGGACCAGTCGTCGTCGCCGCCGGTGTGCTCGGTGGCGGCGTCATCGGGAATGGCGTAGGCGCCGACCAGCGACAGCGACAGATGCTCGTTAACGGTCCAGTCGATGACCAGATCCCACTCATCGGCATAATCTTCGCTGTTAACCTCAAACGCTGGGGCATCGTGGATCATGAACTTGTAATAGAACAGGTTAACGGTGACCGGCTCCAGCGGCTGAACCTTCACCCGGAACATATGCGAATCCAGGTTGGAGTTGCCCAGGACATACTCACCCAGAATTTCTCCCTGGAACCACGAACCCCAGTCGGAAAAGCCGTAGAACAGGGCATCGTAGTTCTCGTCAAAGCTGGCGTACCGATAGCTCAGGGTGGGTTTCCAGGGGCATTTCTCGATCTGGTAGCTGGCGGTCAGGTGCCAGCCGTTGCCCTCGTCAAAATCGTCGTCCCGGTCTTCGTAGGCATATTCACCGGAGAAGACCAGGGGTTTGAGCGCTTCCATGCCGCTGCTTTTGGCAAAGGGATGGACGCTGCCGCGGATGTTATAAATAGCCATGCCATCGCGCGAATCGATGTCGGAATCGAGCGAGTAGATGCCGCCGCCGACATTGACGAAATCCTCGACCTTGTAGTCGATGGTGCCGCCGCCCAGGCGGGTTTTGTCATCCGACAGCGGATCGTTTTCGAGGTATACCAGGTCGGCAGCCCAGGGGCCGGTCTTCATGCGCACGATGCCGGCGTAGTCGGCCGACCTGCGGCCGCCGATCCAGAAGGCGGCGCGGTCACCGCCGGCGCCGCCCTCGCTGTAGATAAGAAAGCCGTCACCGACCTTGTACTGCTGGCGGCCAAAGGAGATGTCGAGGAAGTTCTCACCAAGCCCGCCAAACAGATTGCCCGAACGCCAACCAGCGTAGGCGTTGACAACCTGAAGGTCGCTGACGTCGCCCAGATCGGCGTTGGAACCGCCTGCATCCAGGCCGCTGCCGGTGTTGGCCTGTACGGCGTCAACCAGGCCATACAGTTCCTGGGAGTTGGCCAGGAAGAAACTGCCCTCGATGCCAGGGCGGATCAGCGATTCAAACCAGTAATCGGAGTCGTCGCCCAGATTCTCCCTGGCCTTGCCGAACCAGGAATTGTCCTGGTCAAACACGGCCATCTCGACCTGGATGGTGGCTTTGAGAAAGCTGTTGTTGCTTCCTGTGTAAAACTGCAGCGGATTCTTCTCCTCGGTTTCCGCGGCAAAGGCGTTGCCGCCGATGCACGTTGCCGCCACAAGCAGCGCGGCGGCGACTGCGCGTCCCGTCGATATGTACCGATACTTCATGCTAATACTCTCCTTGGATGGTGGTTGATGGTAAAAAAAGGTATCCGCTTCTTAACGAATTTCTAAAAAAAAGCATCAACAAATTCGATAGCTGGAAGGAAAACGCAAAGGCTCGACCATCTTCCGTGGGGCGCGGTTATGCACGGAAATGGCGAAGCGTCGGTACGGAGGCGGATAAAAATGGATAAGGCCTTCAACACGGGACGCCGGCCGAGGAAGAGGGTACAGCGCAGAGGAAGGCGGGGGTGTGAGGAGGGCGCCGGCTTGAGGGCGCATGCACCCTCAAGCCGGCAAACGACGGTTCGGCGCTAACCGGGCGTCACGGTTTACTGGCAGCGGCGACGCGCAGGGTCTGGCTGTTGAGGTAGAGCGAGGAGGATTGCCAGAACACAAAGGGATAGCTTTTTTCAGCCTCGGCGAAAACCAGTTGGATCTGATTCTTGTCTGCCTTGGGCAGCAGGGCTTGATAATTGACGGTGTAGTTGGGGATTTTCCGCGTTTCCCACAGAGGGGCGAGCGCGCCCTGCACCCACTTGAGGGCGGCAATGGAACTGCCCTCGTAGTAGCGAAGGTTGGGCATCAGGGGCACGGTCTCCAGACGGTTTTTACCCACCAGCACGTCGTTTGCACCGTCACCGTCCAGGTCCTGGATGGCGATGCGGGTTTTCAGATACACTGTCGCCTTCTTGTCCATTTCCCCCCGGTCAGGCGAGGCGCCAAAAAAGCTGTCGCTGGCGCCGAAGACTTCAACGCTGGTCCAGAGCAGGGCGCCCGAGGCGTCGAACACCTGCATCCTGTTGGCGTTATTGATGGCCACAAACTCGGGGTTGCCGTCGCCATTGATGTCGCCCAGGGAGAAGTCAAAAAGATTGAATCCCTTGGGGATGTTCAGTTGTTTATCTACCGCGACGCCGCCCTGTGGATTCAACGCCATCTGGTATATGTTGTCTCCCAGGTCGCCTGACAAGGTCTTCTGCCCCAGCAGGAGCGGCGTCTCGCCAGGAACCGCGATCGCTTGTAAATAATATCCCACGTCCCCGAACAACTGGGTCAGTTTCTGGCCGTCAAATTCGAACATCGAGGATACGGGTGTGTCGTTGGCAATGGCCCTGATATCGGGCGAGTTGTTGGCACTGGCACAGACATACAGTTCCTGTCGTCCGTTGCCATTGAGGTCCGCCAGGGTGACGGCGTGGTAGCGCAGGTGTTTCGGCAGGGGGAAGGTTTCTATCTTCTGGAATTGACCGTCCTGCAGCCGATACACCAGGAGTTCGCTCTTGGTCAGCAGGACGATTTCATCGGTACCGTCGCCATCGAGATCGCCGGCGTTCATGTCCATGAGATCGACTGGAATGTTCCGGCTGCGGTTGCTGGCGACCAGTTCAAAGCGGCCGCCGGCCTCCAGGCCTGCGGTGCTGCCGGCCATGAGGTTCTCCCGGAAGGCGCGCTCCGGATGCGCCGTTTGGAAGGCAGACGTGCCCTTGCCTTGCGCGGGAGCTGTTGCCGCCTCCTCGGGACGCGGCTTGCCGAACACGGCGCCGCTGATTTCCCAGGCGATCTCATCGACGGCGGTCATGGCGCCGTCCACGGCAGGAAGCGAGCGGCTGAACTTTCTCGGCGGCTGTCCGGCGTTGCGGGAGAAGACATATGTGGCAAGTTCGAGAAAGTCGCCCTTGCGTGCCAGCGAACCAATGACCAAAAACTCAGCCCCGGATTTCTGCAACTGCTGGCTGAAGGCCTCGTGATTGCCGGTCTTCAGCGCCGTGGCCATCTGCTCCGAGGCGCCCCCCTGAGAAACCGCGGCGATGTTGGCGCGAGAGGCCAGCCGGCTGGCCAGCATGCTGGCCAGACCGTTCTGCAGGTAGGCGTGGGAGCCGGGAACATCGATGGCAAACGGCAGAAAAACCACCTGGCGTCTGGCGGGTTCGGCTTCCTTGGTTGCGGCGGCGAGTGCCGTTGCCGCAAACGGGGTCAGCAGTCCCGGGGCCAGGAGCAGCGACAGTATGGCCAGCGACCAGAGGCAGGCCAGGATTAGCGTTTTCATGGTGGCAAAGGGGGTGGCGGTCACGGCGGGCGCTCCTTTCTGTTGAATCGGCAGGATCGGGTGCGGATGGCACCGTTGGCAATGGTGGCCCATGCGGGCGGCGATGTGGGGCATGGTGTTGGACGCGTTGAATGCGCTGCCCGGGGTGCACAGGCAGCGAGAGGGATGGATCAGTAGGAAAAACTGATGGAGATCCCTCCGTAAAAGACATCCTCGCCGCGTTTGCCATCGGTATTGCCTGGCGCGACGGCTGTGGCTGGGCTGTCCCCGTCGGGCAGGGGGCGGGACCATTGCAGTTCAGGGGTAATAGTCAGGTAGTTTTTATACGAAATCGGCATGTTGAACAGCATGGAGAAAATTCGTCCCGTCTCCGTGTCAAAGGGGTTCTGCAGGAGGACGGTCCTACCGCCCACCTGGAAGTTGATTGCCTCATCCACCTGGTAGGACCGCGAGAGATCAAAGGCCATGTACCAGGAGCGGGTGGGGTCAAAGGTTCTTTCCTCGGTCGGATCGAGTCCGAGAAAGACGGTCCCGGGTTCCTGGTCCCCCTGCTGACTGGTGAGGATATACCCGGCGGAAAATCCGAGCAGCCCGGCCGAGCCCTCATAGGAAAAGGTGATGGCCTGCCCGCTCTGCCGCACCTGATCTGCGACGAGCGGTCGGCCCATCTGACGGGCATGCTGAAACTGCACGGTCAGGCCGGACAGCCCCTGGGCGTCAAATCCGTACATCCCCGTGGCGAGCAGGCTGCTGATTGCGCTGTCCCAGAATAAGCCGCCATGCTGCTCCCCGTCCTCGCCGGCATGGGCGGCAGGCAGTGGGCCGGCAATCAGTGAGAGCAGGGCGAATGCAAGGGATGAAAACGATCGGGTATGCATGGCGGTTCCAGCCGCTGAGCGGCCTGAGGGTATTCATTTTCTTGTTAAGAATGTACATCCTGCGCCCCGCAAAAACAACACATATTCCAGTCAGGGAATGGCGACGGGCTACCGGTCGGATGGCAGGAAAATCAGGCTCGTGCTCATGGGCAGCCTCAAACCAGCTTGGCGCCGATTAGGCCGTAAAAGGAGGAGGGGCCAGTGAATCGCCAGCCCAGGTGGGAGCCGCAGGTTGCGCAGATTGCGATCTGCCAGCAATGGCCGGCAAACCAGCTGAATTCGGCGGTTGGTTCATCCTGAACGGCTGCGCCAGGGGCCTGACGGAAGCAGCGGAGTTGGTAGGCAATCCCGGCCGGATTGAAAAAGGCGTGCTCATGGCGGCCATTGATTGCTATGGCTTGGGCACGCTCGGTGACGATGGTGCGACAGACCGCGCAGAGCAGGAACGACTCGTCACCTGCCTCGGGCGCGTCATCGGAACGGCTGCCAGGTGAGCGGGATCGTTTCGAGATCCGGTCGACCCGGCATTGCCGGACGTCAGACCGGTGTGGTTCCCTTGTCCCGGTAGTGGGCCACAATCGCCTGGACCATGTCGGCGATGGTGTATTTCTCGGGTTGAATATCCACATGGAGTCCATGCTCCCTGATGGTGGCCGCGGTCACCGGACCGATGGCGGCAATGGTGACGCCGTCCAACAGCTGGTGCAGTTCGTCGTTGTCGCGGGCATCGACCATGGTGAGGAAATTATTCACCGTCGAGGAACTGGTGAAGGTCAACAGGTCGATGTCGCCGTCCTGCAGCTGATCGCGCAGCTCGTCCTTGCGGCCCTGGGGCGGCACGTTGCGGTAGGTTGGCGCCACCGTGACCTCGGCCCCGGCCTCGGTCAGGGCCTCGGGCAGCAGTTCGCCGGCCTGGAGCGCGCGCGGCAGCAGAATACGACTGCCCCGGACGCTGGTTTGTACCAGTGCTTCAGCCAGCCCCTCGCCGGTAAATTTTTCCGGGATCAGGTCGGCGCGGATGCCATAGCGCAGCAACTCGTCGGCCGTGGCCCGGCCGACCGCCGCAATCCTGGCGCCGGCCAGATGGCGGCTGTCGCAGCGCAGTGCATACAGACGCTCGAAAAAGTAGGTGACGGCGTTGAGGCTGGTGAACAGGATCCACTGGTAGTCGGCCATCTCATCGATCGCCCGGTCAAGCAGGCTGTAGTCAGCCACCGGCTCAATGTGGATGGTTGAGTACTCGAAACACTCGGCCCCGTGCTCCTCAAGATTGGCCACCAGCTCGCTGGCCTGCTCCCGGGTGCGGGTAACGACGATGCGCCGGCCGAACAGCGGCCGTCGCTCGAACCAGTCGATGGTGTCGCGCAGCTTGACCACCTCGCCTACGATCACCAGGGCCGGCGGTTTGATGTCCGCCTGCCGGACTACCTCGCAGATGGTCGCCAGCGTCCCCACCACCGAGTGCTGCTGCGGCGTCGAGGCCCAACGGACCACGGCCACAGGGGTGTCGGGCGAGCGGCCGAAGTCGATCAGCTTCTGGGTGATGCTCGGCAGGGTCTTGATGCCCATGTAGATGACGATGGTGCCGGCGCCGGTGGCGAGCTTCTCCCAGGAGATGTTGGAAAACTTCTTGGTCGGATCCTCATGGCCGGTGACAAAGGCGACCGAGGCGGTGTAATCCCGGTGGGTAATGGGAATGCCGGCATAGGTGGCCGCGGCCGTGGCCGAGGTCACGCCGGGCACTACCTCAAAATCGATGCCTTCCGCCACCAGCTCCTCGATCTCCTCCGCACCCCGGCCGAAGATGAAGGGGTCGCCGCCCTTGAGGCGCACCACCCGTTTGCCCAGCTGGGCATGCTCGACCAGCAGCCGGTTGATGCCCTCCTGGGTGTAGGCGTGCAGCCCGCCGCCCTTCTTGCCGGCATAGATCAGTTTAGCATCTTTGGGCACATAGCTCAGCAGTTTGGGGTTGGCCAGGTAATCGTAGACCACCACCTCGGCGTGCTCGAGCAAATATTTGCCGCGCAGGGTGATCAGGCCGGGATCGCCGGGACCGGCGCCGACCAGGTAAACCTTGCCAGGGGTGAGTTGTGCAGGAGAGGACATGGAGGTCACGGGGCTTGTCCGGTTGAAATGGAGGGGAAGATCAGGGGGTCGCGGCTTCGCCGCCATAGACGGCGTCGAGTATTGCCTTGCCGCCGCGGCCGAGCAGGGTTTCAGCGAGGCTGGTACCCAGAGCGTCTGCCTGGTCCAAGGGGCCGGCCACGGTGTCCCGGAGCAACTGGCGGCCATCGACGCTGGCGATCAGCCCAGTGAGGCTGATCGTGTCGCCTGCGACCGCAGCATGGCCGCCGAACGGGCCTTCCTCCTCCGCCTCCAGGGGGGCTGCCAGGTGCCCATCGGCGCCCATGCTGCGGTCGCAGGCGACACGATCAGCCTCACTG
>CAZFPV010000111.1:0-6679 GCA_964521155.1 uncultured Desulfobulbus sp.
GAACAGCGGCATCGAAGGCCCGACCGGCAGCCGGGCAATCCTGGCCCTGCGCTCCCGTCGCCTGCGCACCATGGCGGTGATCCTCCTGCTTTCCCAGGGCGTGCCCATGCTGGTAGCCGGAGACGAGTTCGGCCGCAGCCAGCGGGGCAACAACAACGCCTGGTGCCAGGACAACGACCTGAGCTGGATCGACTGGACGCTCGCCGAGAAGAACCGACATCAGCTGCGTTTTTTTCGCAAGCTGATCGGCTTGCGCCGAGCCCATCCCATCTTTCGACGTGAAGACTTCTTCCAGACCAGCGACGCCGCGGCTGGCCTGGAGATCAGCTGGCAGGGTGTGCAGGCTGGCGAGCCCGACTGGTCCGACGAAGGCCGGACCCTGGCCTTTTTTCTCAACGGTGCGGCTCTGGGCGATCTTGAGGACGACGATTTCTTCGTCGCCCTCAACGGCAGCGCCAAGACGCCGGCCGATGTTGCCGTGCCGTCGCCGTCGCGAAGCCGTATCTGGGTGCGCATCATCGACACCGGCCGCCCTGGTCCGCGCGACATTGTTGACCCGGAGCGGGCCGATGCGGTAGAGTGTGGCTCCACTGTTTCCGTTTCCCCCATGGGCTGCGTAGTGCTGCAGTCCGTTGCCGCGAGGTGAGTGATGATCCGACTGCTGATGCTGGGCGATTCCCTGGTGGAATGGGGCGACTGGGAGCGTTTTCTTCCCGGGGTGACGGTGATCAACCGGGGCATGGCCGGCGAGATGACCGGTGAACTGGCGGTACGCCTGGGCGAGGAGATCGAAGCCTGCCCTGACCCGGACGCGGTACTCATCGAGTCAGGCACCAACAACCTCCTGTTCGGCGACCAGTTCTTTCCTTTCATCCTGCAGTCCATGGCGCCACGCCTGCGCCAGGCCTATCCGGACCGGCCGATCATCATCTGTTCGCTCATGCCCATGCCCATCGTCCCCGCGGCCGAGCTGGCGCAGATCAACCAGCGCCTGGCCGAGGTGGCTGCATCCATTGACAACTGCCATTTCCTCGACACGGTCAAACCCTTTCACGAACGCTGCCTGCCCATCACCCACCCCGGCTTTCTCAATGATCAGGTGCACCTCAGTACCCGCGGCTATCAGGTCTGGGCTGGGGAGATCGACCGATGCCTGCGCGAACTGTTTCCCGACCAGCATCCAGGTTGACAGATTCGGGAGCGATTCTTATACAATCTGCTGTTGTCATTGCGCCTGTGGGCCTGCCCGCCGCGATCGACCCTTGTACCCAAAAAGGAGCGCACCGGTCATTGTCCGGCCGCTGCCCCCTACCCAAAGCCTTTTCCCGGAGCATAACGCTATGTTTTTCCTACATAAAGCACTTCCCGCCGCCGCCCTTTCCCTCATCCTGGCCACGCCCGTGCTGGCCGCCGTCGAGGCCCAGCCGCCGGCTGCCAAGGAACCGGTCAAGGCCGAGGCCGTGCTTGACGGCGTAGCCCTGCAAGGGACTATCGTCGAGACCATGAACACCGGCGGCTACACTTACCTCCAGCTCGACAGCGCCAAGGGCAAGGTTTGGGCCGCCATTCCGGAAACCAAACTTGAAGTCGGCGCGAAGGTCACCCTGGCCCCGGGCATGACCATGCATGCCTTCTCCTCCAAAACCCTCAACCGCACCTTTGACGCCATCGTCTTCTCCCCCGGCCTGGAACCAGCGGCCGGTCAGCCGACTGCAGCCGCCAAGACACAGCCTGAGGCTGGCAAGGGCACGACAAACTTCTCAGAGGCCCTGCAGGCGGAGCAGAAAGCTCCGGCCGGGGCGCAGACGCCGGCAATGGAGCAGTCCACCGGCAGCGCCGGGGCCATCGTCCCTTCGTCGAACGTCAACGTGCACAAGGCCACGGGCGAGAACAGCCAGTCGGTGGGGGAATGCTTTGAGAAGGGCAAGGAACTGGATGCCAAGACCGTGCGGGTCCGGGGCAAGGTGATGAAGATCTCGCGCATGATCATGGGCAAAAACTGGCTCCACCTCCAGGACGGCACCGGCAACCCGATGAAGAACCAGCATGATCTGGTGGTGACCACCACCGAGGAGCCCAAGGAGGGCGAGGTGATCACCGTTCAGGGCGTGCTCAAGGCCAACCGCGACTTTGGCGCCGGCTACAAGTACGAGGTGATCATCGAAGACGCCACGATTGAGCGGTAAAACGATCCCGTCATGACCGCCATCCGCATCCATCCAGCCGAAATCGGATTTGATTTTGACGGCGTCATCGCCGACACGGTCGAGGCTTTCATCCGCATCGCCTGCGAGCAGTACGGCCATTGCGGCATCCGCCCGGAGGACATCACCCATTTTATGGTGGAAGAGTGCCTGGAGATGGACGCCGCCACCGCGAACGCGATCTTTCACCAGATCCTGCGTGATTCGGTGGGCTGCGGGGTCCGGCCCATGCCCGGCGCGGTCGAGGTGTTGAGCGATATATCGCTTCGGGCCGGGTTGACCATCATCACCGCCCGGCCGGAGCCGGAACCGGTGCACCAGTGGCTGGATGTCATGTTCCCGGTTGCCGCGAGGTCGCGCATCCGCGTGGTCGCCATGGGCGATCATGACGACAAGGCCAGGCACATCAGGGTGGCCGGGCTTTCCACCTTTGTCGACGACCGGGCCGAGACCTGCCTGCAGCTGCGCGCGGCCGGCATCAATCCTATTGTCTTCCACCAGCCCTGGAACCGCGACCGGCACAGTCTGCCGCTGGTGCGGAACTGGGCGGAAATACGCGCCCTCTGCCTTTAGAGCGCGCCGGAGTCTGCCATGCAATGCCCCTCCTGCGGCACCGCCATCCAGGTGTATCGCAATCCGACCCCCACCGTGGACATCATCATCGAGACCGAAGGCGGGGTCGTGCTGATCGAGCGCAAGAATCCGCCCCATGGCTGGGCCCTGCCCGGCGGTTTTGTCGATTACGGCGAGAGCTTCGAGACGGCCGCCCGGCGGGAGGCCCTGGAGGAAACCGGGCTTGCGGTCAGCCTGGTGATGCAGCTGCACACCTACTCCAGCCCGGAGCGCGACACCCGCCAGCACACTGCCTCAACGGTCTACATCGCCACTGCCACCGGCCGACCCCAGGCCCTGGACGACGCCAAAAACGCCGCCATCTTCAGCCAGGACACCCTGCCGCAGCTCGCCTTTGACCACGCGCAGATACTCTGCGACTACTTCTGCTTCAAACAAACCGGCCGATTGCCGCAACTGGCGACCGGTTGAGGGAGAGGATGTTATTCTTTGACGGCCGGCTGCACCTGCAGCTCGCCGATGGAGACGGAGCCGCTCGGTGCGGGAGGCGGTTCGGGGGTGGGTTCTTCAGGTGGGACGGACTCTTCCGACTGTGGAACAGGTTTGGACGATGACGACACCACCGGACGGATGACGATTCGGCCGGCCGGATGGCCAACGGCTGTTGGGGCCGCCTGCGTGGGCTCCTGGTTGCGCCGCAGGACATAGACCAGCAGACCACCAAGCACCAGCAGACCGACAAAGAGCACCGTCAGCTGCCGGCGGGATAGCCGCATCGACCGGCCCTTCCGGACGAGTGGACGGGCTGCCAAAGGTGATTTTCGCATTCCGGTGGTTTCAGGCGCGGGTGGCGGTGTGGCCGTTCCTCTGTGCACCGCGCCGTTCGTCACCTTGGCCAGCACCGCCTCGGCCCCATCGATGCGCTGCCGCTCCGCCGCCAGATCCGGGACATCGACAGCGATTCGCTCAATCTCCCGGTAGGCCTTGGCAGCCAGTTGCAACTTGCCCGCCCCGGCATAGGCGATCGCCTGCTTGCGCAGCTTGTCCACCTGGGCCATGACCCGGGCCAGTTCTCCCTCCAGGGCGCTCTTTTCCATGGCCCCGAGTTCGCCCCCCAGCTGACGGCAGAGAAACCGGGCCTCGAAGATCCGCTTTTCCCTGATTCTGGCCCGGATGAGGGCCGAGGGATTATCGATTCGAAATTCAGGTTCGCGGGAACGGACGGGCATCGGCGCTACCAGAGGGTGAGCGGTCAAGTATTGCCGCGGCTTGGCTGGACGGCATGCCGCTCAAACCGTCACGGGCCGGGCCTGCGAACGGGCAGGTCAAAAAAGAAACTTCAGCACAGCATAGGCGGCAAGCCCCGCGCCCGCGGAGCCATAGAGCAGCAGTCAAGGCAGACAGTCGCCACCGGTTTTCCGGTGCAGGGCAACGAATGCGGCGATGCCTGCCATGACCGCCACCCCGATGAACACCAGCTCCTTCATCTTTCCCTCCGGGAGAAAACCAGCTACCCCCTTATCTTGGCGTCCTTTTTCTTGCGCAAGCGGATCGCCTTGGGGGTGATCTCCACCAGTTCGTCATCGTTAATATAGCTTATACAGTCTTCCAGGCTCATGTCAATGGGCGGCGTCAGGATCACCGCCTCATCCGAACCCGAAGCCCGCATGTTGGTCAGCTTCTTGCCCTTGGCCGGGTTGACGATCAGGTCTGCCGGCCGGCAGTGCTCACCGATGATCATGCCGGGATAGACGTCCACGCCCGCCCCGAGGAAGAGCTTGCCCCGCTCCTGCAGGTTGAACAAGGCGTAGGCCACGGTGGTGCAGGGCTCTTTGACCAGCATCACCCCGTTGATGCGGTTCTGGATCTCACCGGCATGGGGGCCCCATTCGGCGAAGATGTAGTTCATCACCCCCATGCCGCGGGTGTCGGTCATGAAGGTGGAACGGTAGCCGAGCAGGCCGCGGGTCGGCACCTTGAACTTCATCCGGGTCATCTCCCGCTCGACCTGCATGTCGAGCAGCACGCCCTTGAGCTTGCCCAGTTTTTCGATGACCACGCCCTGATATTGCTCGTCCACGTCCACGGACAACTCTTCGTAGGGCTCCAAGGTCTGGCCGTCGACCTCGCGCATGATGACGTGCGGCCGGGTCACCTGGAACTCGTAGCCCTCGCGCCGCATCTTCTCAATCAGGATGGAGAGGTGGAGTTCCCCGCGGCCGGCCACCCGGAACCCGACCGCATCGGTGAGTGGCTCGACCTGGAGGGCCACGTCGCCAAGCGTCTCCCGGGACAGGCGCTCCTCGATGTGACGCGAGGTGACGAACTTGCCGTCCTGACCGGCAAAGGGCGAGTCGTTGGGGATGAAGTTCATGGAGATGGTTGGCGGGTCGATCTCGATCAGCGGCAGGGGCTGCGGGTCATTCGGATCGGTGAAGGTGACGCCGACGGTGACGTCGTCCATGCCTGCCACTGCAACGATGTCACCGGTGGAGGCGCTATCTACCGGCACCTTCTGATCCCCGGCAAAGGCGAATATTTTGTTGATCCGCACCGGACTGATCGAACCGTCGCGGCGGGCCACCACCAGGTTGGTGCGCAGGTCCAGGCGGCCGTTGACCAGCTTGCCGATGCCCAGTCTGCCCATATAGGGGGAGTAATCGATGGTATTGATCTGCAATTGCAGCGGCGCATCCGGGCTGCCCGAGGGCGGCGGCACATGGGCTACAATCATGTCGGAGATGGCGCGCATGCCGGTCTCCGGCGTCACCGGCTCATCCAGGCTGTTGATCGCGTAGCCGGACTTGGCCGAGGCGTAGGCCACCGGAAAATCGAGGGTGCTGTCGGGCGCACCCAGGCGGACCAACAGATCGAAGACCTGATCCACGGCCCAGTCGCAGCGGGCGGCGGGCTTGTCGATCTTGTTGATCACCACCAGGATGGGCAGGCGGGCGGCCAGTGCTTTCTTGACCACGAAAAAGGTCTGCGGCATCGGTCCTTCCTGGGCGTCGACCAGTAGAACCGCACCGTCAGCCATGCGCAGCACCCGTTCCACCTGGCCGCCGAAGTCGGCGTGGCCGGGGGTGTCGATGATGTTGATGCGATAGTCGCCATGCAGGTAGGATCCGTTCTTGGAGGCGATGGTGATGCCCCGCTCGCGCTCGAGGTCCATGGAATCCATCAGCCGCTCGGCCACCTGCTGGTTGTCGCGAAACATACCGCTCTGGCGGAAGAGTTGATCAACCAGGGTGGTCTTGCCATGGTCGACGTGGGCGATGATGGCGACGTTACGAATATACTGCTGCTCCATACTGCTCCTGCCCCGGTCGGGGCCTTGTTGCGTGGTTGAAAAAAAAGAAAACCGGGGAAACCCCGGAAAATCTGGACAATGGCGATGTACACCGAAGGGAACCCGGGCGGTGCGATGCGGACCAGCCGCCGGCCACCGTTCATGCAAACAAAAAAATAGTATATTTACTGGAAGAAGAACAAAAAGACAAGGAGATTGCGCAGCGACCCCGTCACCATGCCGAAAAAAAGGCCCGCCGGGCCGCGGCCGAGCGCCGCAGCACCGGGATGCGAGCGTCAACATAATCAATGACCCGGGCACGCTTGCCCTCGGCTGGCCGCATGATTCGGCCCACCACCTGCAGCAGTCGCCCCTCGAATTTGATCGGCGTCGCCAGCACCAGGGTATTGAGTCCGGGGCAGTCGAAGCCCTCGCCGATCAGCTGCAGGGTCGCAACCAGCACCGGCACGCGACCGGCGCGTACCTCCTCTACGATGCGGCCGCGACTCTCCGGCGGCGACTGGCCAGTGAGGACCGAGGCCTCCACCCCCTGCTCGGCCAGCATGGCGGCGAGCTCCTGGCAATGGGCCACCCGGTCGGAGACCACCAGCAC
>CAZFPV010000112.1:0-5022 GCA_964521155.1 uncultured Desulfobulbus sp.
GGTCAAGGCGCTCGAGCAGGCGGCCCGCCAACAGGCGGAACGGGCCGGCGGCATGGAGATCGCCACCATGGCCGCGGACGACCCGACCATGCGGCGGGTGCTGTTCGCTGTCGTTCAACGGCTGCGCCAGGAACCGGATGTGATTGCCCGCCACCTCATCCGCGACAGCTACTTCGGCGGCTACTTCCTGCTCACCCGCAGGTTCGGCAAGGAACTGCGGGGCTACTACACCCCATTCCACGCCGAGTGCTTCGGTTCCATCGCCGAGATGGAACGGGCCAAGCCGGACATGCTGCGCGACATCGTCAAGGTCACGCCCTGGGCCGGTGAGGAGCGGCGCGACTAATGGCCCGAGACCGTGAGTCGCGGGGCGCGAACGACACCAATGCCCCGATCATCACCACGGACGCAGGCCGGATCGAACGGCCGCGCAACCTGCTCAGCGCCATCTCCGAGATCCAGCAGTTCTATGTGATCGAGAGCAAGGGCCAGAACATCCCGGCCGAGTTCCTCACCCTGGAGCGGACCATCGATTTTTTCAAGATCGGCGTGAAGAGCGGCTTCCACGAGGGGTTGGCCCTGGTGCTGCTGTTCCCGGTGTTCCACCTCTATCTGCTGCCGTTCGTGTTCGAGCACCTCGACTGGTCCGGCCAACTGTTCTTTGGCGCCATCCCCTACCTGCCGCTCATCATCAACACGGCCATGTGCAGCTACCTGAGCCGCTACTTCGTGGGCAACATCACTCGCAAGGGGGTCAACAGCCTGCTCACCGGCCGGGCCCTGTCGCTGTTGCTCAAGGCCTTTCTCGTCTACGTGCTCTACCTGCTGGCGGATCGGTTGGCCACGCCGGAGAACGTCTGGCGCATGGCCAGCCGGTGGGTGTCCCATGCCCGGGAAATATATGAGGGGATGATGACGATCAGGCCACACCTGCTGCCGCTGGCCACCAGGAGCACCCTGCTCATGGTGCTGGCCGCGGTCTTTCCCTACGGCTCGGTGTACCTGCTCGATTGCTGGCAGCGGTACCGGGTCCGGCGCAACGCCCGGCGGATCACCGCCTAACCAACCAGGGAGTCCATCATGGCGGAAGAAAAGCAGCGGCTCTCGCCGCAGGAGATCCAGGAGCGCAAGATCAGCCTGGTCAAGGAACGGGGCTCGCGGGTGCTGCTCATCAACTCGCCCTTGGGCGCGACCCTGTGTAACATCCTGCGCCAGTTCGACCTGGCCTATGCCAACTTCAAGGGGCGGCTCGGCGAGATGGGTGGCATATCCTACGAGGAGGGCGAGGCCCTGATGGCCGAGGGACGCGAGATCGTCATGGCCTTCTCCGACTTCACCGACAAGCTCTGTCGGCGCATCCACTTCCGCTACTACACGCCCCGGGAGATCGAGGAGTATTTGCGGGTGATGGAGGAACGGGAGACGGACTGATACCAAAAGATCGTTTTGACTGGTAAACAACGCTGTTTCCGTCGGGCAAACCGGAAATTTGATTCCCCGCTGCAGTTCGTTCTGAGCCAAACAGTACAGCCGATTTCAGGGCGACAACCTTATCCAACTCCTCCAAAAGAATAAACCTTTTCTCCCTGTCCGGTCTTTAGATCATCCAGGTAATCAGCCCAGGCCTGCATCATCCGTTTTCGCTCCGGCAGGTACTCAGCATGATTGTACACAGCCCTAATTTTATTGTGATCAGAATGAGCGAGTTGTTTTTCAATCAAGTGGGAAGGGAACCCTAGTTCATGCAGGTGGGTCGATGCCATGTGCCGGAAACCATGAGGCGTAATGTCATCCCCGGTAAACCCCATACCACGCAGGGCACTACGAACCGTGTTGTTGGAAATACACTGATCCTTATGACGAATTGCGGGAAAAGCGTATCGCCCCTTACCGGTAAGCTGATACAAATCTTGCAAGATTGCCAGCGCTTGGCGGCATAACGGGACGATATGTGCCACCTCTCCGCGCCGTGCCAACTTATCAAGCTGCCGTCGCTTAAGCTGTTCGATGGGGATACGCCATTCTGCCCGCTGGAAATCGATATCCACCCACTCCATACTCCTCAGGGTTCCCGGCCTGACAAAAAACATCGGCGATAAACGCAGCGCGCAATGGACTACAAAGGTACCGGAATAGCCATCGATGGCACGCAAAAGCCGAGCTGTTTCATCCCGAGTTGTCGGTGCCGCCATGTGTTTGACAACCCGAGGTGACAAGTGGGCGTGAAGATCGGTGGCAGGTGACACCGACACCCGGCCGGAAGGTATATCGTAGACAAAAATTTGCTTGCAGGTCGAGTAAGCCTTCCGAGCCGTAGCGGATGATCGGATATCGATCCGCTTGAGGACGGCGAGAAGTTCTCCTGGAGATATTTCCCCTATCGGCCGTACACCAATATACGGAAAGACATCCTTCTCAAGGATAGCTCGCGTTTTTTCCCGGTGCGATTGCGACCAGCCTGGAGATTTCAAGGCCATCCAGTCACGGGCGACCGATTCAAACGTTCCATCGCCACATTGTTGCGCCTTCTCAGTTTTCCTGAACACGCCTGGATCGATACCCTTTGCAGAACGACTACGGATTTTGAAAGCTTCTTCCCTGGCTGTGGCCAAGGTGACTAATGGATATTCACCCAAACTGAAGGTATTTTCTTTTTTTGCGAAAATGATTCGCAGGCGCCACCATTTCCGACCGGAGGGCTCGATAACCAGAAAAAGTCCACATCCATCCCGGAGGGTATATGCTTTTTCTTTCGGCTTGGCATTGCGGACAGCTGAATCCGATAACAACTTCTCCCCTGTTCTCGACATGGTAGCCACCTCAACATGTAAAAATCTTGAAGACAAACCTTCTTTTTGATTTTTAACTTACATTTCAAGGTATTACACTGAACAAACGTGTACTGGACACGCAAGGGAGCACCCTGCAAAATTTAATTTTTCCGAATTAAATTCAACAAGATAAAGGGCGAGATGTGTAAAGCATCATTGGGTGCAGTTCCCTACCCATGATTCTACACGTTTCTTTTCTGGTTACCAATGGATTTTGAGAGACTTTACTGGACAACAAAAACCCGCTTTCCTTGTCAGGAAGCGGGTTTATGTGCTACTTCGGACTTCTTTGGATGAGTGAATGGGGTGAGCGATGGGACTTGAACCCACGACCTCCGAGGCCACAACCCGGTGCTACCACCAGCTGAGCTACGCTCACCACGCAAGCGACGCCTATATACCCGCACGCAGCCTTTTTCGCAAGGAGAAAGTCAGGAGGCAAGCTCCCGCTGGCAGTGTTTGCAAACCGCCGCCCGCGCCTTGATCAGTTCGGCGCAGTACGGGCACTCCTTAAGGAAGTTGTTGGCCAGCACCCGGCCGATGGCCAGATTGACCTCATGCTCCAGGTGAGGATCTTTGAACGCATGGCTGCGCACCGGTTCGATGCAACTCACGTCGTTCAGTTCGACCAGCAGACCCGCCGCCTTCTTGCGATCCTCGATGCGCACGCCGTCGTCGAGCAGCACGGTCAGCACCGGTTCCAGCTGTTTCTGGACAACACAGTCATCCAGCTGCGCCAGGGCTTTCAGCTGTTGCTGATAGCGCTCGTTCTGCCGCTTGATGGTCTCGATGTCGACGACGCTGCCGGTGAAGGCCTCCTTGCCGACCACCATCATGCTGTAGCTCTCCTTGGAGTTGGGGATCTCCATGTAGCGGTAGGAGCCGACATGACCGTACTGGCTCTCGATGTAGTCCCAGCCTTTGACAAAAAGCGGGCACTCGTCGTTGAGGCAGATGAACAGGTACTCCGAGCCCCAGCCCAGGCCGTCGCCAACGTGCACGGGCGGGGCATGGCAGAGCGAGAGTTGGCCGCTGCAATGCGGGCAGGCGTGTTGTTCTTCGATGTACTGGATGACCGTGGACAGCATGGCGGGTTTGATTTCCTTACGGTTGAGGTTTGGGCACGGACTGCGGCAAGGGACAGGGAGGCCCGCCGACCGGCGGCTCCATCTGGCTGATTCAGCCGACCCCGGCGCGGCCGGGGGGCTTGAAAAAAAGAAAGGCACACCACAGTAGCAGGATGGCCAGGAGAAACCAGTTGTTTTTCCGATCGTTGTTCATCCGTGCATACTAACCACTCCCCTGTCGCCGGTCAACCCGCTGTTGCAACGCTTCACAGCCTCACAACATGCGGCCCAGCACCTCGTCCACGGCCTTGGCCTGGCGCATGCAAGCCTTGAGGAACTGATCGGTGAGGTGCTCGGCATTGGCGTCGATGAGCGAGCAGAGGCCGGGAATGGAGGCCGCGTCGGCCATGCGGATCACCCGGTCAAGGTTCTTGGCGAAATCGCTGACGATCTTGCGGCTGTCGCCGGAGGTGGACATGATCTCGGCATAGGTCCGGGGATTCTGCGAGTGCACCCGCGACATGGCCAGGATCGGATAGAGCGAGGTCAGGGTGCAGTGGCTGGCAATATCCTCGCTGGTTATGTTGTTCTCGCCCAGCGTCATGGCCAGGGCCACCGAGATCAGGGTGGGCAGTTTCTGGCCGATGCCCATGAGTAGGTCGTGCCGGGACGGCGAATCGTGGAAGATGTCGGCCCCGTGCTTGTAGAGAAAGGCTTCGAACTCACTGCAGAACCGGCCGCTGCGGGAGGTGCGCACCACAATGGCGTTCTTGTCCTTCATGGTCGCGGCCTGCGGCCCCCAGAGGTTGTGCACCAGCATCACTTCGACCTCGTCGTCGGTGGCCTCGATGGCGCCGGCAATAGTCTCCTCGGACTCGCCGGCCAGCAGGATCAGGGCCTTGCCGCCGGCGATCAGCGGGCCATAGCGGCGCACCGTGGCCGAGGTCACGGAGATGGGCACGCAGACCACCACCACATCCACCCTGGGGATCATCTCTTCCGGCCGCAGGTCGGTGCTGCGGCCGGTGAGCAGCACCTCGTACCCCTCGCTCTCCAGGCGGCGGGCGAACCATTTGCTCATGGCGCCGGTGCCGATGAAGCCAAACGATTTGATGTGCTTGGTC
>CAZFPV010000112.1:5032-6600 GCA_964521155.1 uncultured Desulfobulbus sp.
CACCCCCTTCTGCTGAATGACCCTGGACTCGATGTGCTCAATGGCGCTGGCCATGGTCTCGCCGCGGATGTGGCCTTCAGCCTCGAGGTAGATCCGCAGTTTCTGAGTTTTGATGTCGTTTTCCGAGCGCATGTCGAGGATGTTGATGCCCCGGCGTGAGAACTCGCCGAGGATGTCCACCAGCAGGCCTACCCGGTCGTCGAGCGGATCGGTGATGAAGGTGGTGGCGTCGTAGCCGGTGGCGTCGGCAAGTTTGTGCCCGAGTACCGCGAA
Source organism: uncultured Desulfobulbus sp. (assembly GCA_964521155.1). Lineage (GTDB taxonomy): Bacteria > Desulfobacterota > Desulfobulbia > Desulfobulbales > Desulfobulbaceae > Desulfobulbus. The sequence goes on from CAZFPV010000112.1 coordinate 5,306, forward strand.
GCGGGTGCGGTTGTGCGGCGCCACCTCGCGTTCGATGATGCGCAGGCCGAGCGCGCTCAGGGTTTCGGCGCTGTCGATCGCGGCCCGGCCTCGGGTCGACCCGCTGGCCCGAAGTTCCTCCACCGTCCGGCCAAGATCCTGGACGCTCATCTCGCTGATGCCCGGCATCCGGCTCTCGATGAACTCCTCGCACTGGCTGAACATTTCACGTTTGCCCACCAGCATCTCCAGGCTCTCCAGGCTGTCATCCTCGTGAAAGACGCCCAGTGACAGGTTTGAATGGAGGAGAATATTGTCCACCCAGAAGCCGGTCTTGATTCGGTCGAAAAACCGGAAATACTGTTTTTTTTCCCCCTCGCGGGTATTATACACCGGCAAAATGGCCAAGTCGGCCTCATGGGCGTCAAAGGCGTCGAGCAGTCCCTGGACGTGCGGGTACATACGGATCGTGGCCGTGTGGTCATAGTGGACGGCGGCCTGCCAGGAGTGCGACTGCTCCGGGCCGAGAATGGCGATAGTGGTCATGAGAGCCTCATTCCGCGCAATCGCGGATCATGGTTGGCGGACTGTTCCCGCCCGCATTCGCTTCCGTGCCAAAGGAACGCGAAAATACTCCGGCGGCAAACGGCGGGATGATAATTTTTTTTTGGTGAAATGACAAACGGGAATGTTCCACCGGTGGAAAAGGAACCGGAAAACGGCACGGTGGACGAATACATCGCCGCGTTGAAAGCGTCCGACCGGTTCGGGCCGCAGGTGGTGGCCCACCGTACTTTTGCCGCGACCGAGGCAGCAATTGCGTCGCCTGAACTGCTCGCACCTGAGTTGCGGGATCTACTCGCGGCCATGGGCATCAACGGCCTCTACGGTCACCAGCAGGAGGCCATCGAACGAATCCTGGCCGGCCGCCACACTGCCGTGGCCACGGCCACGGCCTCGGGCAAGAGTCTGATCTATACCCTTCCTGTGCTGCAGACCTGGCTGCGCGATCCTTCGGCCCGCGCCCTGTATCTCTTCCCGCTCAAGGCCCTGGCCCAGGACCAGCTGCGAACCATCGAGGGATTGTGGCGTCACCTGCCGGAATCAGTCCGCGGGGAAGCCCAGCCCGCCGCCATCTACGACGGCGACACCACAGGCTACCGGCGCAAGAAGATCCGCACCCAGGTGCCGCCCATCCTCATTACCAACCCGGACATGCTGCATCTCTCCCTGCTCCCCTACCACGACGCCTGGGCCGCATTCTTCGCTGGTCTCAGGCATGTGGTCATTGACGAGATGCACGTATACCGGGGCAT